>JBFEPB010000011.1:0-12757 GCA_041550295.1 bacterium
CATTTCCGCACTCCTTGTTTTTTCTTCTGGAATATTCGATTCAAAATTTGATCAATTTTTGATGCAAATAGAAAGGAAAGTCCCATGCGCACGTGCTTGGGAATTTCCTGTAGATCATTCTTATTATCCTTGGGCAGCACGATAGTCTCGATGCCGGCTCGTTTGGCCGCAATTACTTTTTCCTTGATGCCTCCGACCGGAAGGATCCGCCCCGAAAGAGTTATTTCTCCAGAGAAGGCAATTTTGGGATCGATCGCTTCGCGTCTGATCAGTGACGCAATTGACATCACCACTGCCAGCCCGGCTGATGGACCATCCTTCGGGATTGCCCCGGAAGGAACATGCACGTGCAATTCTTGGTCTTCGATCTCGGTCAAGGGTATCTGCCAGCGGTCAAATTTTGTTTTGAGGTATGAAAGGGCGGCCTGACATGATTCCTTCATGACATTTCCCAGTAATCCAGTAAGGATCAACCCTTTTTTTCCTCTTGTCTTCAGTGATTCAATGAACAGGATTTCCCCGCCGTAAGGAGTCCAGGCAAGTCCGGTCGCCACGCCGATCTGCCCTGCCCGAGCCGCGACTTCAGAGATGATCTTGTGCGGCCCGATCAATCTCGGTAGTCTCTTGGCGCTGATCTCGATCTTACCGCGGCTGCCCTCAGCAATACGCTTTGCTGCTTTGCGGCAGATAGATCCGATTAGACGTTCGAGGTTTCGAACTCCTGATTCCTTGGTGTAATTGCTGACAATGGATCTGATCGCATTATCGTGAAATGATATTTTGGTCGATGCCAGGCCTGTTTCCCTGATCTGACGCGGTATTAAGAATTTCTTGGCGATCTCCACCTTCTCTTCGAGGATATAGCCAGGCAACTCGATGATTTCCATGCGGTCTTTCAGGGCCGGGATGATTGGATCGACAACGTTGCCGGTGGCGATGAACATAACCTGCGAAAGATCGAATGACACCTCGAGGTAGTGGTCGGAAAAAGCATTATTCTGCTCGGGGTCGAGTACCTCCAGCAGCGCCGATGATGGGTCCCCGCGGAAATCGGCGCCTACCTTGTCGATTTCGTCGAGCATGAAGACGGGATTGTTGGTGCCACAGTTTTTTATCGACTGAATTATTCGGCCGGGCAGCGCACCAACATATGTCCGTCTGTGCCCCCTGATTTCTGCCTCATCACGGATACCACCCAGTGAGATACGGGTGAATTTTCTACCCAGCGCACGTGCGATCGATTTGCCGAGGGAAGTTTTGCCGACACCGGGTGGCCCGATGAAACAGAGGATAGTACCTTTTGAATCGGGTTTGAGTTTTCTCACTGCCAGATACTCGAGAATCCTTGTTTTCACTTTCTCTAGATCGTAGTGATCCTCATCGAGAATTTTTTGCGCCCTTTGTATGTTCAGATTGTCCTGCGTGGCTGCTGCCCAGGGCAGCGAGATCAGCCAATCAATATAAGTACGAGACACAGTGTATTCGGCTGCTTGCGGCGGTATTTTCGAAAGCCGATCGAGTTCCTTTAGTGCGACTTTGTTCGTTTGCTCGGGCATTTTGGCGTCAGCTATCTTTGTCCGTAATTCCTCGATTTCACGCGCGTGCTCATCGGTTTCACCAAGTTCCTTCTGTATCGCTTTCAGCTGCTCGCGCAGATAGAATTCGCGCTGGCCCTTATCGAGCTCGCTCTTGACATCGGAACGTATTTTGGCGCCGAGTTCAAGGATACTGATTTCCTTCTGGAGCATTGGTATGAGTCTGGCAAATCGCTCTTTCGGTTCGGTGATTTCGAGTAGGGATTGCTTTTCATTGTAGTCAAAATTGATTGTGCTGGCCACAAAATCCACCAGGCTGTTAGGATCTTCCATGTTCAGGACCACCGCAGCGTATTCATCTGGCAGATAAGGGGCGAGCGACACGAGGCTCTGGAACATCGTGATAACGTTGCGCATCATCGCCTCAAGCGCCACGGTTTTCTTGTATGCCGGAGCCATGGTGTTTATCTTTGCTTTCAGGTAGGGTTCGGTTTGCGTGAACTCGACAACTTTGAATCGTTTGAGTCCCTTTATGAGCAGTCTGATTGTGCCATCCGGGAAACGCAACATCTTGGTGATTTGAATGACACAGCCCATGCTGAATACTTCATTCGGAGCAGGTTCTTCTATTTCCGGGTTCCGCTGGGTAAGGGCGCCAGCAAGTTTGTTCGTGGTCAGGATCTCGTCGATGAGCTTGGCCAGTTTCTGAGTGTGAATGATGAGCGGCACAACTTGGTCCGGGAAAATTACACCCCCTTTGATCGGAATGATCCCAAGTTCGTCAGGTATTTTTATCAGTGATTCCGTCATCTTATTTGTTATCATATCTCACCATTGATATTCCCAATTGTTCGTGCCACGATCCGAGCGTGTTTTCTTGAATCCTTGCACAATATTTTGGACAAAATAAGACATCGAATGTTTATCGATGACTGCTTACGTTCCTTCAACGGGAATTATCTTCTCCGCGACTGCCTTCAAATGTATGGTCAGGATTCCATCCCGGGTTTCATATCTGTATTGCTTTGTTTCAACCGGCATTGGGAAATCTATGCGTCTGGCAAAACGGCCGTAGGGTATTTCAAGATTGTGAAACACGCAGTGTTCCTCCATGACGCCGGCTGGTGCCAGTCTGTTGCCAGCGATGAACATGTATCGGCTCTGCAGGAAAATGACGATTTCTTGAAGGTCTACACCGGTGAGTTCAATGTGCACGACAATATTGTCGTCAGTTGCGTAGAGATTGTAGAGTGGTTGCCAGTGTATCAATTCTGAAAAAGAACTGTATTCATCGTATCGATCCGTGTCGTCGACTATGAACCTTATGTCAGTAGTATCGCCTTTCTTTGATGCGGCGCGCTTCATGGATGATTATAACACAAAATATAGGTGTGTCAAGCCAAGTCGTTTGAGGCCACGTGCTGGAGACAGAAAATGGATCTTTTTGTTCAGTGCCTCAAGCCGTTTGACCGATATTATCTTCTGGAATGGTGGTGATGCGTTGTAGAACGTCTTGTGCCGTTGCGGCGATGAAACGATTACGGCTATTTGCCGCCCTCTGCAACGTCTGCATTGCTTTGGGCGTGCTGATCTGCGCAAGGGCAGTTAGTGCGGCTGCTTTTGTCGGTAGCAGCAGGTTGCCTTTGAACCATGCACGTTCTTTCACTACCGATATGAGGGCATTGACCACTGATTCTTCTTTGCTTTTGGCGAGAGCGAGGATCACGGCACTACGGAATTGTTCATCGATCTCGTTGGGTATGGTCTTGGTTCTCTTGAGCCAGCCGAGCACTTCGGGCAGCTTATTCTTGAAATCCTCGGCGTCCAGATGCTTCATTGCCTCGATGGTCACTTGCCGGTACTTGCTGTGCAGCATCTTCTTGAGATAGGTCTTGGCCTTTTGACCGCCGATCTTGCTGAGGCTGGCTACGACCTCGAGCTGTATCTGTTCCATGTCCTCATTTATCAGGGCACCTATCCGGTCCACGGTTGACTCTGCCTTGAGTTCACCCAGTATGAAAACGCCGTTCCGGCGCGCATACCACTCCTCGGCTTGCAGCAAATTCAGTATCTCCGGGATCGCCTTGTCGCTCATCCGTTTCAGGATGTCGAGGATTTTCATCCGGACCGAGTAGTCGTCTGTTTCTCTTAGTGTTTGAATCAACAATGGAGCAGAATGTTCGGCTAGGGCGATCAGGGCTTCCCTTGCTTCACCATACGTACCCGCGGCCCACAACGAGGAGACCAGTTCCGGGATATAGGTGGGGTCCCTGGTTTCGCCGATCGCTTTTATTACACACCGCTTGCGCTCGAGGAATATGGTGTCCTTGCGCATCAAATACTTCGCGAATTTTTTGGCGATGAAAGTCATCACCTCGGTATTGTTTCGGTCGCGCGCTTTTATGTAGAGGGTTTTCATCGCGTCGATCGCCTTGGCAAACGTATTGAGATCCGACTCCGCTTCGGCCATGGCGTCGAGACGGTTTGCCATCTGGCAGATCAGATCATAGCTCTCGGCCTCGAATAGCCGGTCGGCGAACTCAATAAGCGCATCGACTGAATTGATGCGTTGCTCAGGGGCTTCGCTACGCAATGCGGGAAAGTGACTCTTCATTTCCATCTCCAGGTTCTTGATCGTGTATTTGGCGGCTCCTTCAGGGCTTCTTTTTGCTTTTATCTTTTTCATCAACCGGTCTACAAAGTCGCTTGTGTAATAATCAGGTTCGCGGCTTCCGACAGTGGTCAGGATGCTCGGCAATTTCGTGCTTGCCACATTCTGCAGTAAATCAGCCAGGTCGTTCTCTGGGTTACCGGTTTTCCGCTTGGATATCGTCATGACGATATCAACGATGTCTTCATCATCCATTGTCGGTACCAATTTGCGGAACATTTCGGCAAGTTTGGCGTTTTCGGTGCGGTACTTGACGATGTTCTTCTTCACCGAGGGTGATAATATCGCGAGCAGCCGTGAGAAAACGAGTGAATATTCATTCCATCTTTCCTCACCGTAACGGTCCGCGATCATGAGGGCGAGTTTCTCGAGCCCCCCAAGAACTTTCTCCGTCTGAACTTCGGTCGGATCATCTGATGTTACCCCGAGCACGCCGAGGAAATTCCCTAATTCCTTCAATCGTTCTTCATCTGTCTTGGGTGCTTCAGCAGTTATGATTGACTCGAGGAAATTCTCCCAATCGAGTTCGCGGAATTCGTCGTCTGAAGACACCACACCAACACGGTAAATATTGACCTTGATGCCGGTTATATGATGGGACTGCAGGACAGCATTGATATCGCCGTAGTCGTCAATGTCCGAAGGTTGTAGCGCCATGATGGAAAAGAACTCGTACAGGTCACTCTCCGACACTTCGGTGTTGAAGGTTATGCTCTTGACTCCCAGTTGGTTGAATCGGTCGACCAGATATTTTACGATAGACATTTTTATCGAGTCGAATCTCGCGTCTTCGATCGTCAGAACGCTTTCAATGACCACGATCGTGACAACTCTTTTTTCAATCCTGATCTCATCGAAAAGAGCACGTATGCGTTGCGTCGTGCGTTTCATCGATGGATGACCCTGCGGATACGTTCGGGCTAGGTATACACCCATCCTCAGGAGCTTCAGCAGATCAGTATATAGATTTAGAACGTGTTCTTCCATCATCTTTTCAACTTCAATCTGTATTCATATGCCTTGACGCCGAATGATTCTTCGACGAATTCGCCGACTTCACGATATGAAAAGAATCCTTTGGTCATTTTGTATAGACCCTCGCCGACCAGTATTGTGTTGTTTGATGCGTTCTTCTGGAGTATCTGGCTCTTGCGAAAACCTTTGGTGAGAATTAGTGAATTCCTTAGATCCCGCTGTACATCAAATATCGAGGCCGAGTCGATCTCGGCGCCGACCTTGAGGCCGATTGGGCTTTCCAGATTTGCCGTCTTGTTGAATTCGTGTAACTTGTTGAACATATCTTCGGCCGTCAAAATCGCCATGTGCGGTGCGAAACCTGATTCTGTGTCGAGGCCGAAAATACAGACCATCTCATCGCCGATGACTTGGTATATGGTCCCCTTGTTTGATTCCACGGTGTCAGCGAAAATACGGAAGATCTCATTGAGCACAGCCATCACATCTTCGGCAATCATGGCTTCGCTCATTTTGGTGAATCCTGAAAGGTCGACACGAAGGAAAGTGAGTTGAATGTCCTCAAAGGGAGAAGCTACTCCATCATGTATCGCGGCACCACAATGTGAGCAGAAGTGAATAGCCTGTTCAGTTACGTTTCCGCAATGGGCACATGTCATCTCATATCTCCAGCAATCTTGTATATTCCGGTCTTTTGACGTAGTGTTGGCGATTCGCATTGCTGAGCCGCGATTTGATGTCGTCAAAAACAAGTAGTGCTTTCCTCCCATGGTGCCTCGCGCGCTCAATATCATTGTTCTCGAGGTAAATGAGAGTCATGCGATAGAGAGCGGCGGCAATGAGCGGCGGCAGTTTCATTTGCTCGGCTAGGCCCAGCGCCTTTCTGACATGCTCCATCTTATGGTTCTCGTCGATTATCGATAACAATTCATAACACTGAAACTCGATCTCACGCTGGTTCAACCGCTCTGCAATCCTCATACTATTAACCACATAATCATTAGCCTTCTTGTAATCCTGGCTGTTGTAGTAAACCAGCGCCTTCTTGAGATTGATCTCGGCAAGTAAGCTCTCACGGATAAGAAATGATATCTTTTTATCGACATTTTTCAAGTACTTATTGACGTGGTCAGGTTCTCCATTCAATGAGTAAATATGCGCCAGATCGAGTGCCGATCTGATGTAGGCATCAAAACTGCCGATCGAATCTGCCGTCATGAGGCATTCGGTGAGAACATTTTTTGCCTTTTCGATATTCCATATTTCGTAGTCGATGCTTGCGGTAAGATATTGCAGTTCGATATTTCTTCTGATATCCTCGGTTTCAATAAGGATTTCCAGTCCATGCTGTAGATATTCCAGAGCTTTTTCGTAGTTTCCAAGACTCTTGTGGAGTTTTGAGAGATTGAGGAGGCAGATAATTTCAGCTTCCTTGATGTTGTTAGCCCGCGCCGTACGCCAACTCATGTTGAAGTTGAAGAGACACTGATCATACTCATACTTGCTGGCATACAACATGCCCAGATCCGCATACAGTACCGGTATGATTTCTGCCATTTGCTCGCCGGATTTCTCGATGTTGGAGGATAGCAGTTTTTCCGCACTTTCCAGGTTATTGAGTAGAATCAAACCGTATGCTTGACGTTCGGCAAAAAGCACGGCGTTCTTCTGATCGTTGTCCTGCAGCGCTTCCTTCAGCCGCTCGCGCGCGGTTTTCTCCATCTTGTTAATATCGCCTTTTATTTCATAGATGTCGATCAAGTTTAACATGATCTCACGGTGCAGGGATTCAGGTAACTGGGCGCCGAATTGTTTCGTTATATCGATTACCTGTTCATAAAAAGAAAGAGCTTGGTCGATTGCATAGAGGTTCTTGGCTTTATCTCCGGCAAGTTTGAAGTATTTTGTGGCGGGTCCGTAAACGTCGCTGGCAAGATAATGTTGGGCAACGTCTTCATAGAATGATGAGAGATTATCAGAGTAGATTTGTTCGAAGAGAGTGGCGACCTTGTTGTGAATCTCCTTACGTTTTCTTACCGGCAGCACGTTGTAAGCAGCGTCTTTCAGCAAGTTGTGGCGGAAAATATACACCGGGTCATCACCGTCTGACGACAAAACGATGTAGCCTTCGGCGATCAGATAATCAAGATGCTCCTTTAGATCGGGTCGGGTCAGAAGTTCGCTCAGAATACGCAGGCTGAAGCGGTAACCGATGACCGATGCATAATCGACGACCAGACGTGGGTCAGGAGAGAGTGAATCAATGGTGGACATGACCAGTCCGTAGAGGTCGTCAAGAAAGACAAGTGCCTGTTCTTTCACCAGATGCCATTGGCCAGATACTTGATTTATTGCTTTGTTACGGCGCGTGTTGCGAATTGCCTCGATCGTGAACAACGGATTGCCCCCTGCTTCGCGGTAGATGAAGTCAACCAAATCGTTGTCAACGTTACCTAGAATGTGCTGGATTAAGGAGCGCACATGCTGTTTGGGCAGCGGTTTGAGGTCGATCTCCGTGAAGTCCACTGATATGCCATCGAAGAACTGCTTGGGTATGTTGATCAGAAGGAACATCACTGGTTCATTCTCAAGTTCTGCCATGAGATAGGTGGCAAGATCCTTGGACATCACATCTGCCTGTTCGAATTCCTCGAAAACGATGACCAGGGGTCTCTTACGGCATTCGTTTCTTATGATGTCGCGTACTGATGCGTAGATCTCCTCGTTTGCCATACGCATTTCCTCGCTGCGCAGGCGTCCAATATCGGTCAGGAGCAGATGTTTGGCGCCCTTTGCCGGGGAACGCGTCGCGTCCTCATGAGCGAACATTTCGTCAATACGTTTGGCCGTGATCTCCTGGCTGTCGAGTTCATGCAGCTGTAATATGTCTCTCAACACTGCTCGGAACGGATGATACGGCGATTGAATTTCGACGGAGCAATTCGTTTCGAAAAGACTTATTCTATCGTTCTTGTGCAACTGTACTTCGAATTCCTCTTTAAGGCGTGTTTTGCCAATTCCCATCTGACCGTTGAGGATGCAGTAGACAGCTGCTTCCTGGATCGTATCTTGCGCAAGGTTCACGAGTCTGTTCAATTCTGACTCTCGCCCGAACAAGGGCATTCTCTGGGGTTCAACGACGCGTGGTGTGGCTCTTATTTTTTTCAGCCGGTAGATATCGATCTTGGTTTCTTTGCCTCTTACCGCCTGTTCTCCGATGTGCTCGGCATCGATGTGGCGGAGCACGACGTTGTAGGTGGGCCGGGTCATGAGGATTTCGCTATGCTGACTCATTTCCGTGAGACGGGCCGCAGTGTTGATCGTATCGCCAATGACGGTCAGGAACGGCGATTCCTTGAGCACGAAGCCGAAAAACGCCCTTCCCGTGTTCAGCCCAATTCTCAGGTCGATATCCTTGAAGAATTTCGATTCCTTTTTTCTCTCCAACCACCAATCTCTGATACGGCTCGCACACCTTGTTGCTCTCAAGGCATCGTCGTGATGTGCATGCGGTGCGCCAAAGATACCCAGGATCCTGAAGTCCGGGATGATTCGATTAAATGTTCCGTTGTATTCAGTGACGATGTCCTCAATGCTGCTGAGGAATTCCTGGACGTGCTGTTTGGTGGTGGCGTAGGTGTCCTTTCTTATCGATTTCTCGATGCCGGTGAGGTTTACGAAGAAAACAGTGAGGAGCCGTAGCTCACCACCTAGTAGTCTGAGACGTTCAGACTCGGCAACCGAGTCTGACTCTGACTTCAACCCGACACCGCATTTCGTGCAGAATTTGGCGTTTTCCGGGTTCTGTGAGTAATTACAATATGCACATTTAATCATGACATCCTCGGATTCTCCTGGCTATTCGGGCACCGCCCAAATTCTGAGATTATTATAGATAAATATCATAAAACGTCAAGATTCTGTGTGATACATGCATTGCTTCATGGCTGATGCCGAGTATAATCTGATGTGAAAGATAATTTCAAACGCTACTCCTTGCTTCAAGCCGAAAATGAATTGGCTGGGCTGGGACTTGAAAAATACCGCGCCGAGCAGGTGTTCAAATGGATCTGGCAGAAGAACGCACGTGATTTCTCTGCCATGACCAATATCTCCAAGGAACTGAGGCAGTATTTTGACAACCATTACTCAATTTCGGGAGTTGCGGTCGCCAATACGCAGCTGGAAGGTGCTGATGCCGAGAAGTATCTGCTGAAGCTGGAACACGGTGAACACATTGAGTCGGTTTTTATCCGTGAGGGAGATCGACGCACAATATGCGTGTCATGTCAGGTGGGATGTCCGTTGGGCTGTAAGTTCTGCGCGACGGGATTGCTCGGCTTCGAACGCAATCTACATGCTTACGAGATCGCAGATCAAGTGCGTATCATTCAGGAGAGGAGGAGCGAGAAGTGCACAAATGTGGTGGTGATGGGTATGGGCGAGCCGTTTCTGAATTTCAACGAAGTCGTTGGTGCCTTACAGATAATGTCTTCGCCGATCGGTCTCGGTATCGGCCGGCGGCATACTACAATATCGACTGCCGGTATTATAGGGGGCATCGAGGCGCTGCTGAAATCTTCGCTCCGGGTAAAACTCGCGGTTTCACTGAATTTTGCCGACGAGGAAATGAGGAAAGATTTCATGCCGATCGCCAGACAGAATCCGCTCAAAGAAATTCTAAAACTCAGTAAGGCGTACTCATTGAAGAAGGAAATGGTGACCTTTGAATATGTGTTGATCCGAGGCGTCAATGATGATATTCAGAATGCAAGCCAGCTGGTTAGCTTATTGAAGAACATACCATCGAAAATAAACCTGATACCCTACAACGAGCATCCTGAGCTTCCTTATGCGAGACCATCAGATAGAAAAATCAAAATGTTTTTCGATCACCTCATGGATTCTCGCCACACGGTTGTCATCAGAAAATCACGTGGTCAAAAAATACTTGCTGGCTGTGGTCAATTGAGTGGTGGGGTGCAGCGTGGCAAATGAGTTCCATCGGCGGCGAGAGGGGAGTAGTGAGCCAGTACGTGCACACATTATTGTGAAAGGCGATGTACAGGGTGTTTTCTTTCGGACCAACGCGAGAAATGCGGCCCAGTCATTAGCCATAACCGGCTGGGTGAGGAATCGGCCTGACGGCAGTGTCGAGATCGTTGTTGAAGGGCAGGCTGATAAAGTGAACCATTTTCTGCACTGGTGTCACAAAGGGCCTGAACTTGCGCGGGTCGACGACGTTGAGGTCAATTGGGAAGAGCCAGTTGGCGAATTTGTACGCTTCGAGATTTTACGCTGAAAAACGCTGCGCTGTCTTGACTTCAGCCAAAAATTCCGTATAATTGTGCGCTGTATTGAAGACATGGCATAGGCTTTATTCGTCTTCAGTGAATATTAAGTCCACGCTTAATCATAGAATGGAGGAGTGATGGGTAAAACCTTGGCGGAAAAGATTTTATCCGGGAAGAGTGGCCAGGATGCGTACGCCGGCGATATAGTGATCGCCAGCGTTGATGTGGCTGCCTTTCAGGACGGCACCGGACCACTGGGCGTACGCCAGTTGCAGAAAATGCACTTGGAGAAAGTACGGGCGCCTAGTTCGATACTCTTTATCGATCATGCGGCGCCCTCCCCGCGAAAAGAGCTCTCCAACGATCACATGCTGCTTCGTGAGTTCAGCCGGAAGACCGGAGCGGTATTATCCGAGGTCGGCGAAGGTGTGATCCATCAGCGATTGGTCGAATCCTATGCAAAACCCGGAGATGTTGTGATCGGTGCAGACTCGCACACCTGTACTTCTGGCGCGTTGGGCGCCTTTGCGACCGGCATGGGTTCGACTGATGTCGCGATCGGAATGGCAATGGGTAAAACATGGTTCAAGGTACCAGAGACGTTCCGCATCGAGGTGGAAGGTGAATTCCAACCTGGTGTCTATTCAAAAGATCTGATTTTATTCCTTATTGGCATGCTCGGTGCCGATGGTGCTACATATAAGGCGCTGGAGTTCGGGGGGTCGACAATAGAGAAAATGTCGATGGAGGCAAGGTTTGTTTTGTCCAACATGGTGGTTGAAGCTGGAGCAAAGACCGGTTTGATTGCCTCGGATGGGAAAACGAAACAATACCTGAAGGCACGCGGACGCGTCAAGGATTGGCGTCCCCTGATTCCTGATAAGGACGCACGATACGAGCGAGTCATCAAAATTGACGCGCGGAAACTGACGCCGCAGATTGCCTTTCCTCACACCGTGGACAACACGAGAAGTGTGCAAGAGGCAAAGCAGATTAAGATTGACCAGGTTTTCCTTGGCACCTGCACAAATGGTCGGATCGAGGACTTGAAGATCGCTGCCAGCATACTCAAAGGTAAGCAGCGCGCGCCACATACAAGATTGGTAGTCGTGCCGGCATCTCGCGATGTATACCTTACTGCCCTGAAGTCGCAGCTGCTCGATGTTTTCGTACGGGCGGGCGGTATCGTAATGGGCCCGGGTTGCGGCCCCTGCGTCGGCGTACATCAAGGCGTTCTGGGTGATGGCGAAGTCTGTCTCTCCACTGCTAACAGGAATTTTCGTGGACGTATGGGCAATCCCGATGGCTTCGTGTATCTCGCGTCGCCAGCGGCTGCTGCATATTCGGCGATCAAAGGGCAGATAAGCGATCCGCGCGAAGTATTCGTCAAACCTCGTTTGAAGGCAACAAAGAAATCCACGAGGCGACGAAAGAAGAAATAATTTGAGATATATAGTTCATTGAGAAGTAAGGAGGAATAGAGATGGGCAAACTAAAAGAAAGACTATCTAAAACAATTCCTGCATTGCGGGAAAACATCAAGGGATTGGTAAAACAGAATGCAGACAAGATCGTCTCAGAGGTTAAGGTTTCACAATTGTATGGCGGCATGCGCGGAGTGAAGGCATTGGTGTGTGACACCTCGGTCGTACCACCTGATAAAGGGCTCATTATTCGCGGTCGACCGATCGGTGAATTGAAGAACAAACTGCCCGAGGCCGTTTTCTATCTTCTGGTGACCGGTGAACTTCCAGAAGCAGAGGCACTGGAATCATTGAAGAAGGAGTTGAGTGAACGGAATAAAGTTCCCGAATATGTCTGGAAGACACTGGAAGCATTGCCCAAGGATTCTCACCCGATGGTGATGTTCAGCCTGGGTATCCTGGCTATGGAAAAGGAATCAGTTTTCAGGCAGAAATACACATCGGGTATGAAAAAAGAAGATTACTGGGATGCTACGCTCGAAGATTGCCTGAATCTGCTTGGCAAATTGCCGAATCTTGCGGCTGGCATTTATCGGATGAAGTTCGACAAAGGCCCGCGGATCGAACCCGATGCGAAGCTTGACTGGGCAGGTAACTACGCACGTATGCTTGGTATCTCTGATCCAAAGGGAACATTTGCCGACCTGATGCGCCTGTATATGGTTCTGCACTCAGATCATGAAGGCGGCAATGTCAGTGCCCACACTTGTCACTGTGTTGGTTCTGCGCTTTCTGATCCGTACTATGCCGTGTCCGCCGGGCTCAATGGCCTGGCCGGGCCATTGCATGGCCTCGCTA
>JBFEPB010000012.1:0-12619 GCA_041550295.1 bacterium
GTTTAAAAGATGGGGTTGCAGCGCCGGGTAAACATCGCCTTTGAAACAAGGAATGACTGAAGATAGAGTACGTCTGGGCCACGGTTCAGGTGGCCTGCTTACTTCAAAACTAATCCACGAAGTGATACTCAAGTATTTCGACAATGACGTGCTGAACCGTCTCGAAGATGCGGCAGAATTGCCGGCCGCTAAACAGAAACTGGCATTTACGACCGATTCGTACGTTGTCGATCCGATATTCTTCCCGGGCGGTGACATCGGCAAGCTCGCGATCTGCGGCACCATAAACGACCTCGCCATGAAAGGCGCAACACCAAGATTCATCTCATTCGCCCTGATAATCGAGGAAGGCCTCGAATTCAGCGTTCTGGAAAAGATCTTGAAATCGGCCTCACGCACGGCGCGCAGTGCCCGGGTCGATGTGGTCTGTGGTGACACAAAAGTCGTGGAGAAGGGTAAAGCCGACAAATTATTCATAACCACATCTGGCATCGGGGTAACAGAACATAACCTTAGCAAGGAAAAAATACGCGCTGGCGACCGCATCATTATCAGCGGCACGATCGGCGATCACGGCATCGCCGTCATGAACGAACGCCTGAAACTTGGCCTGCGCTTCAATGTGAAGAGCGATACGGCGCCACTGCACAATCTCGCTAGGAATGTCCTAAGAGCAGGGCAGGCAGTTCACTTCATGCGCGACCCAACAAGAGGTGGCGTTGCCTCGGTTCTGAATGAGGCTGTAAAAGACACTGGGTATGGTGTCATTGTCAACGAAGAATCGCTTCCGGTAAGAAAACAGGTCAGAGGCGCCAGCGAAATACTCGGTCTCGATCCGCTTTACATAGCGAACGAAGGTAAACTCATCGCCTTCGTTGGTAAACGTGAAGCAGAGCATGTTCGTAAAATGCTACGTGCCCATCCTCTGGGCAAACAGGCAACGATCATCGGCGAAGTGGTCAAGGAACCAGCCGGCGTGTGGCTACGCACAACAATTGGCGGCATGCACCCGCTGCTGCAGATGGAAGCCGAAGGCCTGCCGCGGATCTGCTAGCGGGGCGTGTGCTTGACTTCAATACACGGGCGGTTATAATTGCAAAAAACATGGATATTCCCGTCAATTATCACAAGATGTACATGCAATTCGCCGTGACACTCGCTGAAAAAGGATGGGGGCAGACCGGCATTAACCCGTTGGTCGGGGCGGTCATCGTGAAAAATGGACGGCTCCTGGGGACCGGATTCCATCGCCGGATCGGAGAAGCGCATGCCGAGATCGTCGCCATAGCTGAAGCCGGCGCCGGTGCGAGAAGCGCCGATCTTTATGTGAATCTGGAACCCTGCTGCACGCATGGCAGAACACCGCCCTGCGTAGAGGCAATAATCAAGGCTGGCATAAAACGCGTTTTCATCGCCGGGACCGACCCTAACCCGGCGGTAGCTGGCAAGAGCGTCGAAATACTGCGTAACAATAACATTCAGGTCACGTGCATACCGCCGCCAGACAACTCGCCAGACACAAATATCTGGTACCGGAAATATATCACGACACGTATCCCTTATGTGATCCTTAAAATCGCTTTTACGAGTAACTTCAGAATATCAGGGTTTGACAGCAAGTACGTGACTGCTGAAACAGCGCGGCGTTATGTGCATGCACTGCGCAGCCGCGTCGGCGCGGTGCTGGTGGGGGTAAACACAGTGCTCACGGACGATCCTTTTCTCACCGACCGACTAATCGGACGTCATAATCCGACACGGATCATTCTCGACCCTGACCTGAAAATACCCCTGAACGCAAAAGTACTGGCACCTGATGCCCGCCGTATCGTGTTTGCAAAACCGAACATGGATCCGGAAAAAACCAACCGCCTGCAGGAATCCGGCGTCGAATTGGTGCAACTCGATGATAACATCTGCCCTTCGGCAGAATTACTGCGAAAAATAGGAGTGCTCAAAATAGGTTCAATACTCATCGAGGGCGGCGGTAAGACATTCAATCAATTCCTGCAGGAGGAGACATACGATGAAGTCTACATATTCGTGGCGCCAGTAAAGGTTGACTCAGGGATCGAAGTACCTCTGGCCAGGTCAATTGTCGAGAAAAATAAATCAGAGTGCATTGGAGAGGACCTATTATATCATGTTTACCGGAATAATTGAGGAAAAAGCGAAGATCATATCAATTTCAAGAGCAAAGGCTCAAGAGATCAAGGTAAAATCTGATTTGCAGGTAAGTGAAGGCGACAGTATTGCTGTTCAGGGAATCTGCCTCACCGTGATCCGTGTCAACAAGGACGGATTCACCGTCGGTGCAATGCGCCAGACGCTTGGTGCTACTACTCTCAGCGATTGGCATGCCGGCATTTTTGTAAACCTTGAGCGCGCGCTCCGAATCGGTGACCGCTTGGGCGGGCACATAATGCTCGGCCACGTCGACGATGTGGGCAAGCTTTTAAGAATCAAAGCCAACGAATACTTTATCCGGATCGATCCGCACTACGCGGGCTACGTGGTACCAAAGGGTTCAATTGGTGTCGATGGTGCCAGCCTTACAGTTTCGTCGATGGAGAAGGACATAGTGTCGGTGTCGCTGATACCCTATACCATGAAAAACACAACGCTGGGCAGCCTGCGTATTGGCGCACGGGTCAACATCGAGTACGATTACCTCGCGAAGTTTCTCAAAAGACCGTAGGCATCTTTCGCTTCGGAACAGTGACCTGCATCAATGGATGCTTATTCTGATATTACCTTCTGATCCCTTTAAATAGAACCTGGATGCTTTTATCTGCTCGAGCCACAGCAGCTGAGCGCTCGTGTCTATTTCCGATGGGAAATAGGTCGATATGATATTTTCAATCATCCCTGATTTCACGACCGACGCAGTCACAATTATTGGCGCGTTGGCCTGCATTTCCGGTATCGAAAGCAGGAATGCATCGGGATCAACGGATGCCAGAATTGAGATACTCTTGGCGTAGGATGCGCTGCCTCGCCGGATTAACTCGATGTCCAGGGTATCAAGTACATAGTTTCCCGGGACCGAGAAAACGGGCAATAGATTGACTATCTTCAGGCTCTGAAGGTCATTCCCGATCGTCGTGTCGGGCAGTGAAAAATTCACCTGGAAATATCCGTTATCGAGGTCAGCATCTTTGTAGCATGAAAATTCAAATCGCCCAAAAGCATCTGTGTGATCCTGCCATACAGGCTCAACGATCTTTCTATCCCCAAAAGATACTTTGTTCACAATGAATTCGGCCCTGGGCAGAGGCACACCATTGATCCGCACCCATCCCGTGACCATCATGTCATTGTTGAATGAACCGTATCGACGATTCAGGTAATCTGCCCAATACCCAAATTGCTCGGGTACCCGGTAATGTCGTCCATCAATGACCGGCCGTAGCCGCTGGTAGACAAGGCTGTCACGTGGTCCGTAGGCAAGTATTTTGACTATCCGCGACAACCGATAGTAATCCAAGCCCTCGATCAATTTCATGCCACGAATATCCTCTGCATGCTTGCGCAAGGTATCCCGAACATTGAATCTGCCAAACGGATAGAAAACGTTCTGACGGCAGTCGATTAGAGTAAACTCCTTCTGGTCGAACGATAATATCTGCCGATCATCGTAGGCAGCAAAGTAAACGGTAGCAATCCCCCCTTGATAATTGAAATATCTGTATCTTCGAAAATCGTCGCGCAGGATCATGAGTACGAGGAAGAGCGCAATAGAAACGGAGAGGGGTGTAAGCAGGCCCAATCTAGATTTTTCTGTGCGTGGTACGCGAAGGAATTGACGTTCGAACACGAACGCACTGAAAATGGCAAGGGCAATCGAACATAGCAAAGAAAGCACCGGCATCTTACTCACCAGCGTGTTGGCGAGCGAGATCCGATAACCGAGGGCGTGCAGTAGTATCTTAGACTTCAGCATGGGAAGTAGATCGGTCAGCGTGATCACAACAATGATAATAAGGAAATTCACGAAAGCCCAGGCCCCCGCAACGAGGAAATTCTGTTTGAAAAAGAAGCGATTAATCAAGAACAGCCAGACCAGCAAACCGATGAAGGGCAACAGACGTAAGAAATAATTCGATATGCCGGTCATGTAATTTGCCAGCGACATGTATTGAATACCGAAGGGCACAAAGGGTAATGCAAGAACGCCCATCCAGAACAGCATCTTCAATACGGTTCTGCCAAGTGGTGCCTCGTACACAACGACCATCGTGATCAGTATATAAGACCAGACGAGTACGGAAAACAAAATGTAGATCGTCTGATTCGTATAGTACCTCAGATAGTGTACCGGGTAAAGAACGAACCAAACGGATCGCATGTACAGCGCCGGATACTGGAACAGAGGACCAAGTATCAGCCTGAAAAGGAGAAGCCCAAACGCTATGCCGAAGAGACAATTGACAACACTGGATATCTTTGTTTTGTGCATCAAGTCAGCATCCTGAGCATTGGCGGCGAAGACATTGACCGCTCTCCCATCGGGTCATGCAGTTTCAGACCCTGACCGGCTGGAGGAAATTCTGGAACTCAAGAGCGCGGCCTTCGGGGTCCTCTGCAAAGAACTGATAGATGCCGTATTTATCATTAGTCCTGGGCGGCGTCGTCGCGACATCGCGCAGTTTCTCATACATTGCATCTACCTCTCTTTGCGTCTGGTAGAAAAAAGTCACCATTCCCGAACGTTCAACCTCTGGCCGGGTGCAGAATCCGAGCAACATGTTTTCATGTTTCAGAATAATGCAGTCTTCTTGTCTGAGCCAGACAGACATGCCTATCCTGTCCGTATAGAACTCCGTCAATTCGACGATGCTATTGGTCTTGAAGAAGACTATACCCGCCATCAGGGATTCAATTCCGGTGCTTCATGACCCTGGCTACTGAATAACCTCAAGTATTTCGATGTCGCGTTTCTTCAATTCATCGATAAATCTCTTGTAGAGATCACCAGCCACGGCATCTTCCGGTGCAACAATACCTTTCTCTTTTATTTGACCTTTTCCTATCATGCGCGCCGTTATCGCCATCGGATAACCAGTAACCCGCATCATCGAAGAAATGTTGTTTTTCACGTCTGGTTCATCCCACATGAAATATTCGATTTTTACGCCTCTACCGTCTTTCTTGCCTTCGAGCGTATTGTACATGACACAAACATCTGTTTCACCTTTATTCGGGATCAATTTCGGCGTTATCATCGAAAGCAGGAATTCCCTCGGCACGATCCTTGCACCCTTGAAATCCACCGCGTCGATGTCGAGCATACCGCACTCCTTTAGTGTGTACACACCCTGCCAGTGTCCTGGCCAGCGTACTGTCTTCTCGGCGAATTCTTTTAGCTGCTTCCGCGTGAATATGAAGCTCGGCATACCGGGTGTAATTGCGCACTCCAGCATTTCGTCCTTCCCGAATTTGTTAAACCTGAACGGCTCGAGGTCGGTTGCCGCATCCACCTCGACCACCTTGCCACCTTTCACGACATTGACCTTGATCATATATTCCCGTAGCACATGTTCAAAAGCCCAGGTAATCATATAACGCAGGGGATGTCTCGCTGCCGCTTCCTTAGATGGAATGCCACCGACCCGTGCGACCGCCTTCTCTGCGACATCGACTTTTCGTATGCCATCGCCCAGGGTAATGTTGCTCAATCCTGGGGCAAAACCCATGCCATCAACAAAAGTCACGTCATTCTCGCACGCCCTCTTATGAAGCCACTCGCCGTAATCGGCAATTTTCATGCCTTCGGGGAGTTCAAGACCTTCGGTTTCATATTCATCTGGAGTACGGTGGAATTCTTCGATAGTATCGACGATGTTCAAACCAGCTTCGATCGCCAGATGGACAACCTTATAACTCGTCTGACGATTCGGTAGCGTGAGGACACCGACATCATAGCGTTTCATTAGCGCGATGGCCGCCTCTTTGTCATTGATATCGAGAACATGGGGCACTATCTTATCGCTGCCAACCCACTGTTTGACTCTTTCAAGTGTCTCTTTGTTACGGCCCACAACACCTACTGCTTCCACCTCATCATCAGGTGCAAGGTCCCAGGCAACGGCAGAGCCGATCTTACCCGAACCACCAAAGACCAAAATCTTCACACTTGCCTCCTTTTATTCACTCTTGCACGTAGATTTCACAGGGCACCGGTCATTTGCGCTGCTCCTGCAATGCCTAACTTGACTACAGGTGTTCTTGTATATTCAGCAATAATTATAGCGAAATCGCCGAGGGTGTCAATTCTTGCCCATTGCGACCTGCATATGACTTGACTTTTCCTCAAATATGTGGATAATTAACTAAAGGAGATTCAACTATGACGTTAGATAGCAGCAAAAAGAGCGAAATCATCCAGGGTTATAAACGACATCAAAAGGATACCGGCTCGCCAGAGGTACAAGTAGCGATATTGACCGAACGGATAAAGAACCTGTCTGATCATCTCAAGCAGTTTCCTAAAGATCGGCACTCAAGGCGCGGCCTGATCAAGATGGTGAATGATCGGCGCCGTCACCTCAATTATTTGATGAAGAAGGACCGCAGCAAGTACCTCGAAATAATAAAAACGCTCGACTTAAGAGGTTAGTTTGTACACAGTATCACTCACGGTTGGTGAGAAGAAATTAAGTATCGAAACGGGCCGCGTGGCAAAGCAAGCATCTGCCGAATGCTTGGTCAGCTACGGTGACACGATTCTACTCGTCTGCGTTACCTACAAACCAGATCCCAGCGAAGGTATCGATTTTCTGCCCCTTACCGTCGACTATCGTGAACTTTCTTTTGCCGCTGGTAAGATACCAGGCGGTTTTATAAAACGTGAAACTCGACCATCAGAAGCCGAGATCTTGATCTCGCGTTTAATAGACCGACCGCTGCGTCCGCTTTTTCCGAAGGGGTTCCGTAACGAAGTACAGATCATAGCCAATCTCCTTTCTTCCGATGTTGAGCATGAACCCGACGCCTTCGGCATAACTGGGGCGGCCACGGCACTGCTGATGTCTGAAATCCCTTTTACCGTTCCGATCGCTGCGGTGAAGGTAGGCATGATCAACGGCAACTATATCATCAACCCGACGCTGGCGCAGCAGGCAGACAGCAAAATTAACATCATTGTTGCAGGAACACAGGATTCCGTCGTAATGATCGAAGGTGGTGCAAAGGAAGCATCCGAAGAGGAAATAGTCAATGCCATAAAGAAAGCCCAGCCGGAAATTGCACGCATCATCGAAATCCAAAAAGAAATCGTGAACAACGCTGGCAAGGAAAAAGTCAGCATGGTCGTCCCTTATGTCGAGGAACCACTTGTCGCCGAGATCGCGAATGCGGTCGGAGACAATATTGACCAAGCACTGCAATTCAAGGATATGAAAGTACGCGAAGACTCGATCCGCGAACTGATCAAGAATACCACCGAAAAACTGAAGGAGATGGACGAAGATATCGAGAACAAGGTTAAGAATGTCATTGATGATATGCTCAGGACCAAAGTGCGCGAAAGAGTACTCAAAGAGAACAAACGGTTGGACGGTCGCGGCCTGACCGAGGTCCGTCCGGTTTCCTGTGAAATAGGCCTGCTGCCCCGAACCCATGGCTCGGCATTGTTTACACGCGGGCAGACCCAGAGTCTTGCCGTTACAACCCTTGGTACGGCAAGCGACGAGCAGCGGATCGATGACATCTACGGTGAGGAATCAAAATCCTTCATGCACCACTACAACTTTCCGCCATTTTCAACCGGTGATGTCCGTCCCATGCGTGGTCCAGGAAGACGCGAAATCGGGCACGGCGCACTCGCCGAAAGGGCGATCTCACCTGTCCTGCCCCAAGAAACTGAATTCCCCTACACCATCAGACTGGTGTCAAATATCCTGGAATCCAATGGCTCTTCGTCAATGGCCAGTGTTTGCGGTTCGTCCCTTGCCTTAATGGATGCCGGCGTGCCCATCAAGACCGCGGTTTCAGGCATTTCCATCGGGTTGATCAAAGAAGACGAAAAACATGTGCTGCTCACTGACATACTTGGCGCAGAAGACCATTACGGTGATATGGATTTCAAAGTCGCCGGTACCAAGGATGGTGTGACCGCGATACAACTTGACCTAAAGATACAGGGGCTGGCAGTCGATGTCCTGGCCCAGGCAATGAAACTTGCACATGATGCCCGTTTCGAAATATTAAACGTAATGAACAGCACGATAAGCGCGCCGCGAAGCGAACTGTCGAAATATGCTCCGAAGATCGTCGTATTCTATGTTGCCAAGGCAAAAATCGGCGAGGTGATCGGCCCGGGCGGTAAGATAATCCGCAAGATCATTGCCGACAACGATGTCGAAATAGACATCGATGACGACGGCAAGGTGACGATTGCCGGAGAAGACCGCCAGAATGTGGAGCAAGCGCAGCAAACCGTACAGAGCATCGTACAGGAAGCTGAGATCGGCAAGTTATACGTGGGAAAAGTCACGCGTATAATGACCTTTGGCGCGTTCGTTGAGATCCTGCCCGGCAAGGAGGGGCTTGTACATATTTCCAAACTCTCAAGACAACGTGTGAAAAAGGTCGAAGATGTGGTCAAGGTTGGCGACGAAGTAGTAGTAAAAGTGGCCAATATCGATGAGCAGGGGAGGATTAATCTTATCCGAAAAGAATAAGATCACGATCACCAAACTCAGTCCTGCCGTCAGAATAATCGCCGAAAAAATCCCGAAATTTTACTCATTCTCAATGGGTTTTTTCATCAATATCGGTTCGAGGGACGAGTCCCCGCAGGACAGCGGTATTACCCATTTGATCGAACACATGTTATTCAAGGGTACGTCCCGTAAAACAGCTCTGGAAATTGTTAAAATGATGGAAAGCCTGGGTGGTGCATTCGACGCGTATACGACTAAGGAGAATCTCATAATCATAACCAAGTTCCTGTCTGAACATATCGGGCTCGTATTCGAGTTGATAACCGAAATACTCCTGGAATCGAAAATCGACAGCGCCGATATTGAAAAGGAGAAGTCGGTCGTTCTGGAGGAAATAAAATCGAGCAACGATGATCCAGGTGATTCGGCATTCGAATTGTTTTTCAGACAGTTACTTCCCGAGCACGCCCTGGGGCGACCCATTGCCGGCACCATTGAATCGGTTCAGCAAATTGACGCAGCACATGCAAAGAAATACTACAAGCAGCTAATGAATCGCGAAATGACCATAGCGTTGAGCGGCAATTATGACTACGAGAAGATCGTCGGTCTGGCAAAACAGAAACTTCTGCCGATGGAGGTACACGAGGCGAAACGTGTCAGGCCGGATTACAAACTGGGCAACGTTACGGCACAAAAGCGCAAGGAGATGTCGCAGGTGCACTGTGTCTTCGGCACTCAGGGAGTAGAATACGCATCTCCGCTCCACTATCCATTGTCGATCATGAGTACGGCACTGGGCGGCGGTATGTCGTCGCGCCTCTTCCAGGGTCTTCGCGAAAAGGACGGCCTGGTATATCATGTGCAGTCATTCATTGATTTCTACTGTGACTGTGGCGTATCAGGCTTCTATTTCATATGCGATAAAAAGAACATACCCAGAGTCGCGCGCCGGCTGAAGAAGATTTTCAGGAACATCAATGAAAAGGGGTTTAGCAAGGACGAGATCGAACTAGCCAAGACCTATCTTTCAGGCAATCTACTGCTCAGTCTCGAGAGCTCGACCAGCCGTATGCTACGTCTTGCGCGCGAAGCAGTATATTCCAGCAAAATCGCGAGCGTAGATGACGTGGTAAGCAGGATAAACGCCGTGGACATGAACCACATAAACGGCATGGTAAAGGATTTTTTTGACCCCGAACAATACACCGTTACCGCGGTGGGGCCGATCACAGAAAATGATGCAAGACACATGCTGGAAGATCTAAAAAGCTAAATTGACTTCTGCACAGCATTCGGTATAATTATCCATGAAGATAATGTTGATAGCGCCAGCTGTCGTCGAAGAAAATCGAAGAGGAATGCAAGGCAGGGTATTCCAGTTGCCTCCTCTGGCCCTGGCAACGGTCGCCGCCGCGACTCCCGAACATATTGATGTCAAAATCGCAGACGAGGCGATAGAAACGATTGACTACAACTCGGACGTTGACCTTGTGGGCATAACGGCTCTTACACGCTTTGCTCCGCACGCCTACCGGATCGCGGACCGCTTCCGTAAAAATGGTGTTAAAGTGGTGATGGGCGGCATGCATCCTTCGGCACTTCCAAAAGAAGCAATCAAACACTGCGACAGCGTCGTGATCGGCGAAGCAGAATGCGTTTGGAGACGATTGATCAGAGATTTTGAGAAGGGACGCATGCAAAAGTTTTACAGAAACAACGGCTTCGTGAATCTCTCTTCTATCTGTGCGCCACGCCGCGATCTGTACAAAAAAGAACGCTATCTTTTCACGCATTTTATTCAAACAACGAGGGGATGTCCGTTCGACTGTGGCTTCTGCAGTGTCACCAAGTTTTTTGGCCGTACCTACCGGACAAGGCCGGTCGAGGCAATTATCCGCGAAATCAGAAACATGAAGACGAAATTCGTGGGGTTTTCCGACGATAACATCTTTGGCAACCGTATCTACGCCCGTAAGTTATTCTCTGCGTTACGCTACGAAGGCGTGGTCTGGCTCAGCCAGGCATCGCTCAACATTACGGATGATCCACAACTCCTGCATCTGGCTGCACGCAGCGGCTGCAAAGGCCTCTTTGTGGGGCTCGAATCAGCAGACTGCGAGTCCTTGACCCTGATGAATAAAGGATTCCTGAAACCACAAAAATTCAAAGAGGCGATAAGACGCCTCCACGACGAGGGAATCAGCGTACTCGGCGCTTTCGTCCTTGGTAATGACAACGAAGACCATTCGATCTTCAAAAGGACGCTTGATTTCGCCAAGAAGATCAAGATCGACCTTGCCCAGTTCGCAATACTGACGCCCTACCCCGGTACTGCGATTTACAACCGATTGATTAAAGAAAAAAGAATATTCAATTTTGACTGGACCAAGTACGATGCCGGCAATGCGGTCTTCAAACCCCTGAAAATGACTGCGGAAAAATTGAAGGAAGAGGTCGACAAACTATGGCGCGATTTCTACCGCTTTGATGAGGTACTAATGAGGATATTGCAGCTCGGCAGAAGAGTTCCGCTTCAACTACTTCCCCTCCTGCTCATCAATTTCAGTTTCCGCAAGGAAATCGCCGCCACTCAGGATCTGTAAACGACACTGTTTCGTAGCACAAACCAGAGATACCTCCCCCATCAATGGCTAAGGTAAAGGTCAGACCCGAGGATTTCGTAGTCGAGGAAATAATTGACATTCCCCTGGCTGAAAAAGGTCCTTACACGATACTGAAACTCGAAAAAAAATACTGGAATACACTTGACGTCATCGATTTTGTCGCCCGTGAGATGAATGTCTCGAAAAACCTGTTCGCCCGCGCCGGTCTCAAAGACCGCTATTCTAAATCCACCCAGTATATTTCATTCAAGGGTGATTTCAGACATATAATAAAGGAATCTAATTTCACGCTCAGGGCCGTCGGTCGGAGTAAGATCGCCGTAAGGCCGAACATGCTACGTGGAAACTCCTTCTGTATCACGCTCCGCAGCCTGACCGGTGGCGAAGCAGAACTACTCCAGCAAAATACACCCGAAGTGCGCGAGCATGGCTTTCCGAATTATTTTGATGAGCAGCGTTTTGGGTCAGCGCGACACGGCCAGGGGTTCATCGCAAAAAAAATGATCAGTGAACACTACCAGGGTGCATTGAAGCTACTCATGTGCTACCCGTATAAGGAAGACAATGCACAGGAAAAGAGGTTCAAGAGATACTGTTTCAGTCACTGGCGTGACTGGCAGGGTTGTTTGAAAATGGCACCGCCGTTTTACCGACCGCTGCTGCGACACCTGTGCGCACAACCTAAAGACTACAAAGGTGCGCTCAAGGAGATCGACCGTGAATTCCTGAACCTTTACCTGCTCGCATACCAGTCGTACATATTCAACGAAACCCTGGCACGCTTTGTGAAGCAACATACCGCCGATCATATGAATCTAAAATACTCGATGGGAGAATTCATATTCTTTCGCAAACCGCATGAACAGTTGCCCGCTGAGGGAGTGCAGATTCCAATGATCAACGAGAAAGCACAACTCAAGGGTTCGGTCGGCAAGAATATGGAAAAAGTTCTGTCAAGAGAGGGCATTGCCCTGAAGCAGATGGCTCTTCAAAAAATGCGCCTGCGCGGCGTGCGGTTCAAGTATTTTCTCCGCGACGCGATCGTCTTCCCCACCGACTTTACGGTCTCGATCCCCGAGCCAGATGAGATCTACGTGAACAAATCCAAGTCCGTCATGAAATGCACCCTGCCACCTGGAACGTATGCTACAATATTGATCAAACGCTTGCTGCTTTAGCATTAATCACTCATTACTCTGATCAGGCGTCAAGGAAGACGCAGTCTCTCGCTGTAATTGACATCTCATCCGTTTGCTGTATAATAGGCAAAGGAGGCTTTTGATGAAAATAACCTGTCTCGTAATGCTGTGCTGCTTCGCAACGTCA
>JBFEPB010000013.1:0-12497 GCA_041550295.1 bacterium
GTGGCCTTGTCAAGCAATACGGCGTCACTGCCTACCCAACATTCATCGTCATAGACAGAAATGGCCTCGTGCGGCGTATCCTTGTCGGATACGAACCATCATTAACTGAAAAACTCATCGAAATAATCGAATCGCTTCTGCAGTAACGATCAGAACGCCCAGTTTAAAAAACGATCTACAATGACACCGAGGAACCTGTACTCACTTCCTCGCCTTCAGCAGTTCCATCGAGCGTTTGGGATTCATCAACAGCAAGCCTTCGGGATTCGGGTCAGCGCCTGCCTTTATCAGAGCGATTACCTCGGAAGGAGTCAGCGAAGGGACCACGGCAAGTATTTTCGCGGCAAGATTTGCCGCGCTCGGTGACGAAGCAGATGTACCAGAAGCCGCAAGACGCTCACCACCAGGCAAGTAACTCTCTACTTCATAACCATTGGCATAGACGTCTACGGTCGGACCGAAACTGGTGAATGATGTGACGTCACCGGCTTTATCGACTGCGCCGACGACGAGCAGATTGGGCAGCTCAAAGGACGCGGGATAATAGTCTTCGAAGGAAACATTATCATTATCATTGCCTGCCGCATTCACGAATAATATTCCGGTGGCTTGTTCCATTGCATTGAAGAGTGCTTCTTTCTCGATATCGAACATCTCGCGCGCAAGTCGCGCCCGTTCTTCAGCCGTCTCGCCGACGCCGTTGGCCTCCAGGTCACTCTCGGTACCCCTCACGGTCCCGCCCCAGCTCATGTTCA
The DNA here is from genome assembly GCA_041550295.1 of bacterium. Taxonomy (GTDB): domain Bacteria; phylum Hydrothermota; class Tepidihabitantia; order SM23-42; family SM23-42; genus SM23-42. The sequence continues at coordinate 756 of JBFEPB010000013.1, forward strand.
CGACCCGTACGCCATGCGTTTTCATATATTCGATGGTCTCTACGTAATTAGTTGCCATCTTACGCGAGAGTCCAATGGTCGGTTTCTTAGGTATGGTATGGTAATCAACGGTGAAACGCACGGTCAGGATACGGGCATAGGGATTACCCTCAACGGCGATACCTGCGACGTGCGTACCGTGCCCGTACAGGGCAAGCTTTGTAAGTTCTTCAAAGAATGTGTTGAAGTCTTCCGGCTGCATCCTGCTCATCTCCTGCCGTAAGAGAGCAGCTTCATCACTATCTATGGAAGATTGAATATCAAACAAGCCCTTTATCAGACTGACCTTTTCCTTCAATTGCCCTTCAGTCAATTCTACTGGATACAATATCTCAGAAGTCTTTTCTTCCTCCAGGTCATATGCGATGCCATGTATGTCATCGACAAAGCCATTAGCATCATTGTCCATTCCGTCAGCAATTTCCTTCTCATTCACAAAAAGCATATTCGGAAAAACGCCGATATCCAGACCTGTATCCCAAACACCGATAACGACCGGCGTGAGACCATCTGATGCTTCCAACACGACATCCCGTTCCTGCCATATATCTGGTTTTTCGATACGGTTGGCTGCGATGTGTCTCGCGAGAGTCGACACGATTGTTTCTTTTATCGGGAGAGTTACGCTCATCGCGTAACGTAGATTGACAATGCGGTACGCAATTTCGTTACTGACTTTTCCCGTCTGCTCAACGACCGGATCGAACTGTCCTTCTATGATGCTCATGATCAAATTCTGGCTCAGCATCTCTATACTGCCCTTGGTTTCCTCGACGTTTTCCTGAACAATATCCCATGGTAGCTTCTCGAGAGCCGCCGACAAAAGGTCTGAAAGCACTGCTTCAGAGCCCTTTCTATCTATATCCCCAACCTTCATATACCATGAAATCACCGTTCCGCTTACGATCCCGGTAGTATAACGCCGCGCCTCCTTATCCTGCAGCTCTCTTATTCGCTCTATGGTCTCAAGCGCATTCTCATATTTACCTTCAAGCACATCGAGATTCATCAACACACTGTAGAAATTCCTCAGTGTGGTCCGGTCTTCGATATCGTAGCCCTCAAGATCAGATTCGATATCGGCGCGGACTTTTGCAGCGAACGCATTGAATGCCAGATCATCATTAATCAACTCCGACACAGAACCAGATACTTCATAACTACGCCTTGGTAGATCATCGATACCAGCGATCCTTTTCTCTGCTGGTCCACCTCCCTGCGAGAAAGACAACCGAACCATCACCATCGTACATAGTACGAAAACCACCAAACCTCTTTTCATCTTACCACTCCCTTTCTGATCAAAGTATATTAAGACCGCGTAAATTAACTGAATTTCGCTTCACTGCACCTTTGTATAACTATACGCATCAGCAATGGATAAGTTACATACATAATATAGGGTTATTGTGATGGCTGCCGCCTGGTTCGCGGGAAACAGGTAAAAGCAACTAACTATATCAGCTCGGATTGTGCAATCCCAGGCCCTATTGTTGCTCGTCCTGGACCGGCTCGATACAATCTGGTTCGTTGTAGGACGGTGAGTTGACTTTCTTTGAAACCGCATATGCTTCGAGCGCTGCCGACCTGAAAGGTTCGAGCAGAGGTAAGAGCATATCTGGGTCCTGTACACTTGTATCCAGCCAGAGTTTACGATCATCCGGCATGATAATCACCGGCATACGGTTATGGATGGGCGCCATCAACTCATTTGCGCTTGTGGTGATGATCGTACAAGTCTGGAGAATTTTCCCATCGTTCGATTTCCAATTCTCGTAAAGTCCGGCAAACCCGAATGGACGGTCCTCGCGCAAATGTATATACATGGGCATTTTTCTCTTGCCGTCAGCGAGTTTTTTCCATTCATAAAAACCGTCAGCAACCACAAGGCAACGCTGTTTCTTAAACGCCCGCGCAAAGCTCTTCTTCTGTGCCACCGTCTCGGCGCGCGCGTTGATCATCTTGTATCCAATCGAAGGGTCATCTGCCCAGAAAGGAACCAGGCCCCAGCGAAACTTCACCAAGCGATTGCCGCCATTTCCTATCACACAAGCAACATCTTGGCTAGGTGCGACGTTATAACTCGGTTCAGACGCCCACTGGACCTCGTATATATCGAATTCGTCCTCGATGATCGTGATCGTACTTTTTCTGACAAATCTTCCGCACATAGTACTCCTTTTCTGTCCTAGGACATTATCTTACAACGACTATTTTCTCTGAGTATGTCTCATCATTTTCTTGGAAAACGATGAAGTAAACACCCGAGACCAGCACGTACGACCCGCCGGATCCAGATGCAACGATTCTTCCGCCGTCGTCAAATATCTTCACCTTTCTTCCAGCATCAATTTTGATCGATCCAAAACCGGGATTCGGTGATATGCTGAACGGACGACTTGCGACTGCGATATCTTGTTCTGCAACTGCAGTATTTGCCACCGTTACAAGCATGCTGTCCCTTTGAGTATTTCCTGCGGCATCACAAGCCGTTACGATGACCCAGTAATCACCGTTCGGGAACCCGCTGGTTTCCCAGGCATAGGCTGCATCAGTACTTTCGACTAGACTGTCGCCATCGGTATTGGAAATGATGAAGAAATAGTCACGTGAACCGTAGTCTCCGCTGGTATTACATACGGCGTCGTCTTTGTAAATGACGTCGACATTATGTGTATAATCGAGTACATCACAGAAGATAAACGATATTGCGTTGGCCAGAGTATCGGCACCGCGTATTTCGTAAGCAATTCTATAGGGAATCAGGCGCTCCCATACAGGATCGTACAGCGGAAATCCCACGTCGTCGTGAATCTTGGCGATGATATCGACACTCCCGTGGAGATCGCCTGGCTGCAGATAACTACTCGTATTATTCTGACAGAAAGCGAACTTCTGACTTGCATGAGCGTTTTCGAAAACCGGCTTTGTTGTATCACCATATGGCTGGATAATGAGCAAGGGATTTTGAACGAAGGCCCAATCGCCGAACTGCCATATCGAACCGGCGTCTTTTATGCGGGCAAAGTGCAGATGGTCAAAACCAGTGATCGGCCACTCAACAAGATACCCGATGAGTTCTCCTTCAGCCACATACTCGCCGACATCCTTGTGATATTGATCTGGATCAATATGCGCGTAAAGCCACGCTTCCACCGAATCGTTGGTCTCGTAATCTGCAATCGCGAGTCGCCAATGGTAGTCTCCGGAAATGGTGAGCCAACCCTTCACGATCCCGGATTGTACCGCATAGACGGGGCGATGAATCGAATCAGCCATTACATCGATACCCGGATGAAGGTAGGGGTCACCACCATAACACTGATACTCGCCCCAGTTATTGCCCAGGGGGTGTGTCGAGTCGGTCGGAGAGAGGGGCCAGCCTGCCGCTATTACGAAAAAAAGAATCATCTCTGTTTCAACCACGCCTTAGTTCGTGTATTATATACCTCAACAGTCCCGGGAAGTTTGACTTTGATAGACTCCGCATCAACCGAAAAGCATACATCACGTGCATATGGGGAAGGAAGTAATTCCGTATCTATCAAACTGCCGTTGTGATAGGAGAAAAGCGTATCCGCCGAGATGACGGCAACTGATTCACCATTTCCCGTGCTCGCGAATAACCGTCCAGAACGATACGTATGAACCAGAACCCCTTCATAAGAATAAACAAAGAGCCCCTCTCTGTCAGAGGCGAAGAAGAGAGAATTATCCCGTGAAAATCCGAATCCATTCGGATATACGAGTTCCCTGAGCAACATCTCACTGCCATCAACTTGATACAGAAAAAGATCATGTTCACTCAAGGCAAAAACATTGCCGGTATTACATATGAAGAAGGTGTTGACCGCGACGTCCTTCTTTGAGTACAGGACAGTACCCGACCGATCATACAGCACAAAAGACTCGGTGATGAAATCTGCACTGCCACGATACTCGATCGATGCGTAGAACAGTCCGTTATCCGAACGAACACTTGCCCCAAGGGAAATCAGAAAACCAGCGATCAAAACATTCATACCATGCTCGGCACAAGTGACGCCGCGACAAGCAATTTAACAAAAGGACAAATCTTCATCGGTACGATCGAGGTTCTCGCGCCGGTGAAGAACGAGAGAATGGAAAGCGTAACCAGCATCCCAAAACAGAGCCGGTAGACAACTCTTGAACCCGTGTTGTCGTTTCCGACAACAAGGGTCATGAAGAAGATCAGCAAGCCGATGAAGATGAGAGCCAGCCCTTCGACGATCCATTCCATCATTATAATGAATCGGTTATCAACTGAAATGACTTCAAACCCGCGAACTATCGACATGGTGGGTATCAGATGAGCGATGCCCCAGAGTGTTATTACACACGAACCTACATACAACAAAACCAGATTAAGCATGCTTTCCTCCTTTTGCCTCAGGAATCGAGGTCATCCCCCCTGCCTCATGATCTCACCCAGTGCGTTCAGTGTTCTTTCGATATCATCTGATTCAACACCGTAATGTGTGACCATCCGGAATCTTCTTGGGCCGGTAGACAGTGTCTTTATGCCTGTGTTTTCAAGTTTCGCCACCATTTCATCTGTTTTGATTCTACCTTGTTCAATTTCAAAATAAACGATATTGGTAAAAACCTTACCCGGGTCGATCGATAACCCGGGAATCCTGGCAATGCCTTCAGCAAGACGCCGGGCATTTCTGTGGTCGTCGGCAAGACGTTTCACCATTCTGTCCAATGCAACGATGCCAGGCGCAGCGATGATGCCTGCCTGCCTCATCCCGCCGCCGAGGAGTTTACGGTTCCTTCTTGCTTCAGCAATGAAATCGCGGTTGCCACAGACCACCGAACCGACCGGAGCCGCAAGCCCTTTTGACAGGCAAAAAGACAGCGAATCGACATCACGCACCAAATCCTTGATGTCGGCATCGAGTGCCACCATAGCGTTGAATATCCGGGCGCCATCAAGGTGTACCAGTAATCCCCGCTCGTGTGCCAATTCACAGACCGCCGTAACGTATTCAGGACGAAGCGGCGCGCCGAAGCACCGGCTATGAGTATTCTCAATGCACAGCAGTCTGGTGCGCGGCCAGTGATCATTGACACCCCTTATTGCCGCTTCGACATCCTCAAGTCGAATTGTACCATCTGGCTGATTCGCGACTGTGTGCGGATGCACGCCACCTACGGCCGACATACTACCGCACTCATTGAGAAACATATGTGATTTATCACCGAGTATCACTTCTTCACCGCGCCCGCAATGGGTGAGCATGCAGACCAGATTACCCATGGTCCCGCTGCTAACAAGAAGGCCAGCCTCCTTACCCATTAGTTCAGCAGAGATATCCTGCAACCTGTTTATCGTTGGGTCTTCTCTAAAAACATCATCACCAAGTTCTGCATTGCGCATCGCGTCACGCATCTCGTCCGTTGGCAATGTAACCGTATCACTTCGTAGATCGATCATCTTCATTCCAATCCTCCGACTGCAATACTAAAATCCTTTCTGACCCTCGCATTTTGAACATCAAACCCGACAATGCTCACATTAGTCAAGCAACTCTATTCTGAAAATAACCTTGGAAAGCGGATCAGGACACTGCCATTCCTGGAGCACGTCCAACATACCTTCGTCCTCAACGTTTCTGATCATTGCACCCGAGAGAACCGGTAGAATACTCCCCAGGGCGAAGATGCATACACTCCTGCCCTCAGGTATCTCCAGTTTAGCATTTTTCACATAGAACTCGCAGCCCTCCCTCATCCGGCTGCAAGGTCCCTCGGCTTTCACGACGGTGATCTTCAAGTCCTTAAAAGCCATAAATCTCCACTACGCTACTGGTACAAAACATCCTCTGGTTTGACTGTTATTGAATAATCTTGATTAACCTTGCTCTTCCAAATATCGTTGCAGCCACAGTTCGACGCCGGTTTTCTTCATCTCGTTGAGACGCTCAGCGGCCTTTGCGTGATGCTCGTATTCCTTGCCCCATTCCTCTAATGAATCACAGGAAAGATCCGCACATTGTGCACAGAACTCCAACTTCTTTTCGTAAATGCAGCACTGCAGGATCTTGCATTCAGACGCCCAGTGATCGCCAGCACGGTCAGATCGACAGCCATCGCACCTTATCTTCTCAGTATCGACGTTCTGACGTCTCCAGTAATCAAGTTCCTCTTCGGTTCGCAGGCGGATCGGACAGTAGTAACAATCCAGCGCACACGGAGCGATAAACCAACGCCGATTTCTCTTCACCTGAATACGCTCGTATCATCCGGGCTACATCATGTCCTTCAATACCGGCCCGAGTTTACCCCTTACAGCATCAGATAGTTCTTCCACTTTCATCAATGAAAGACAGCAGAATTCCTTGTCCCGGGACATGTTGATAACAACGAACTTATCGCCCGGTTTTATCTTCGCCGCTTCCCTTATTTCCTTGGGTAATACCATCTGCCCACGTTCATCGATCGTGACAATGGCTTTAACCTCACAGCATTTGGATTCCTTCCCGTCTGAGCTCTCCTTTGCCTTATCGCTATCCTTCTTCATCTAACACCTCCAATTGCATGGCACTAAATTATCCAAAATATCAGAATTTACTGAATATTGTAACGGCTTCTGCACGATTGTCAAGAATCGATTATCCCTGGTGTACGTGTGTACGGCTATTTCGAACTACTTCGATGCGAATAACTGCTTCTTCACATCGTCCCAGTTCCAATTTCTGACCGTATCCCAGAACCAGGCCTCTGCTTGCTCCCGGCACTTCTTCAATGCATCAACATCACCGACAAGATACAGTGACTGTAGCCTCTCGACTATCTCGTCTGGCATCTCATAATATACGTACGTAGTGAAGAATCTGTAATGCCATGGCGAGTACTTCATTCTTAAAACCTCGACCAGAGGTCGAAGAACATAAGCCACGTAGTAACTCAATGCTTCCATCGCATTGCCACGGTTCAGTTCTTTGAGTACCAGTACCTGGAACATGTCAAAAGTGGTCTTATGCGCATCGAAACGCTTTTTCATTTCCTGCAAATACTCATCGATATCCACCGGGTCATCCTTGATCACACCGGTCTTGTCAAAGTGCACAAGCGGCTTGCCATGTATGGAATACTGCAGGAATTTCTCCTTGCTCGACCTCTTCATAATCGCGGCGTCAACGAACAGAAACGGACTGGCTTCCTTGATACGCCAGAAGACCTGTGAATTGCCATGCCATGTGGGCTCAGGCACGCGGAATTTCAGATCGATCTTCCCGAGGTCAGCAAGCGCCTGCTCGATGAGTGAAATAACGTCTTCGATATGATCGTCATCACAGACTACATACAGATCGATATCTGACCATTCGTCGACCCTTCCAAAACTTGCCGCTCCGGCTTCCCAGACAGCATCCACGTAGTCCACCTGTTTGAGCTTCTCAACCATCGCGCTGACCATATCTTCATGCTTGTATGCATTCTTTCCCATGGACTATCCTCCCTTTTTAGAAAACTGCTACATATAACAATTGGTTTTTTTCTCTTTGCCGATCGTGGTATGCCCGCCGTGGCCGGGGTAAACAAGGGTTCTTCCGGGCAGACTGCCCAGTCTGCCCAGCGAACTGACCATTCCCTCTTCCGACGATCCGGGCAAATCTGTTCTTCCCCATGAACCTTTAAAAAGAGTATCGCCGGTGAATATCCAGCCTTCCTCTTCGTAATAAAGGGAAATACAGCCTCTCGTATGTCCTGGGGTATGCAGCACCGTAAGTTCGATCTCACCGAATTCAATCCGATCTGCCTCACGCAGTGCTCGATCTGCCGGAGGCGATATCTCAGCATTCATCAAGACCGCTCCACATGTCGCGATCATCCGCGCCTCGTTCCCACTGACCTTGAGTCTGAACACTTCTTCGCGGCCGCAAACCGGGCAACGATGTGGATTCTTGAACGCCTTAGACGCTGCGGCGCCGAGCCACGGTTCGGTCAGTAGCGGCGCGTCATATTCATGTATCAGGATCTGCGCACCAGTATGCTGTTTGATGCTTCGGTTCCCCGACGTATGATCTGGATGCCCATGTGTATTCAGTATGAATTTCACCGTTGTTTTCAGTTCGTCGATTACCTGAACAACTCGTTTTTCCTCGCCCACCAATGTACCAGGATCAATGACGACACCTTCCAGCGTCTTATCACAGATGATGATATAGCAATTCGTCGGCAAATAGCCGACTTCAAGTTGTTTCAATTTCATAGCGATCGTTTTTGGAGTGTGTCTTTCCTGCTGTAGTATATTCGGAAAACACTCCTTGTCAACGAAGCGTGTTGGAAATAACCAAGGCTTGACGAAAAAAAACAGGGAGGACGCTGTATCGTCCTCCCTGTTGCGTCTTCCAGGCTAAGAACTAATCTTCAAACAACCGCTCGTATTCGCCGTACCCCTCTTTCTCCAGATCTTCCTTGGGGATGAACCGCAGCGAGGCAGAATTGATGCAGTACCGGAGACCAGTGGGCTGGGGGCCGTCATCAAATAAATGGCCGAGATGTGAATCACCTGCTTTGCTGCGCACCTCGGTGCGGGCCATGCCGTGGCTGGAATCTACCTTTTCAACGATATTTTCCTTGTATATCGGTTTGAAGAAACTGGGCCAGCCAGTTCCCGAATCGAATTTGTCCCGTGAACTGAACAAAGGTTCGCCGGACACAACATCAACGTAGATCCCCTCGCGCTTGTTATCCCAGTACTCGTTCTGGAACGGCGGCTCGGTTCCGCATTGCTGCGTCACCTCATATTGCATCGGGGTCAACTTCCCTTTTATCTCCTCCTTCGGGGGTTTCTCATATGTCTGTTTTTCCTTTGCAGACTCGGCCACGTCATCCTCGTCCCAGATATCCTTCAGGTATTGTTCACGTCCGGAGAATAATTTGTAACTCTTGTAACGGGCCGGGCTTTTCTTGTAGAAGTCCTTATGGTAGTCTTCTGCTTCATAGAAGGCAGTAAACGGCCGGATCTCTGTCACAACCGGCTTATCATATTTGCCCGACTTTTCCAGCGCCGTCCTTGATTCTTCGGCTATTCTCTTCTGGTCGTCGTTATGGTAAAAAATAGCCGTCCTGTATTGAGAGCCCCGGTCAACGAATTGACCCCCATCGTCGGTCGGGTCGATCTGTGTCCAGAAAACGTCGACCAATTTCTGATAGCTGATCTTCTCGGGATCATACGTTATCTGTACCGCTTCAAGATGACCAGTGCTGCCACCTGAAACCTGCTCATAAGTAGGGTTCTCTTTTTGTCCACCCGAGTATCCTGGGACAACATCGATTACCCCATCTAAATTCTCAAACGGTGGTTCCATACACCAAAAACAACCGCCGGCAAATGTTGCCTTTCTATACTTATCGTTCTCTTTCATAATATTAATCTCACTCTCCTTGCCCGCTCCCTCGCTCCTACAAACGCTGACCAATAACAAGCCAAATATCGCTGTAAATAATAACCATTTCATAGTAATATCCTCCTATGCGTAATTTAGACAGTTATGACCAACTGATGGTTCACCGCTGCGGTGAATCAATAGCTCAAACGTTTTGAGCGAACAACTACTTAGAATTTGGGGGAAAAACTTGATTGACTACTTTTACAGTAGATTTCATACATCCGGTTCATTTACTTGATTTAATAATTTTGACAACGCCACTGCTCATCGATATCTTAACAAAATATACCCCTACGGGCAACTGTCGACCAGCGGCGTCAGTCCCGTCCCATGTCACGATAGATCCTTGATTCTGGATACTTGATACTGGATCAAGGGGCTTTACCAAACGCCCTGCTGAGTCATATATCTTCATAATGACCACAGAGCACTCTCTACTATCTACTCCTGCCGGCATTGTATATCGTATATTTATGGTAGTCGAGAAGGGATTAGGGTAGACCGCAATACAGCATGGTTCGATGGTCGCCTGACCGGTCAAAGCTATCCCCACCTGGCTGACATCGTATACGTATATGGAATCCCGCTCATAGCATGATATCCAGAGTCGCTCGGTCACTGAATCGTAGGCGAGCCCTGTCGGGTAAACAGCAGGATCCGCAGCCCACTGATCGACCCAAGTCGCCGTATAGAAATTCCACGAATTGACAAGATTAGAGCCATAATTGCCGTCGCAGGTCAATAACTGCGGTGCACCCCGTGGTAAAAAGGTCAATCCGAAAGGCCGTACATTCGGCGAAGCGTAGTTTGCGACGATTGAATCTATCTCAAGCCCGCTGCTTGTATCGATCACCGAAATATACGGCTGATTTCCTTTTACTGCGTACAGATAAGTACCGTCCCATGCCAGATCAAAAGGATGTGTACTTGGTGCAGGAAAGCTGTTTACTACACTCATCGTGTTGACGTCCAACTGGTATATGTAGCCGATAATATACTCTGAGTACCATAGATAAGTGCCATCCCAGGCAAGACCGCATGAGAAATCAACTACGGCGTCAAACGTATCCACCGCAACGCCGGTATTCGGGTCGATCAGATAGATCTTGGCTCCGTGCGCACTATTGCCATCGCCGCTGTTTGCCGCCCACAGATAATACCCGTCGAACGCCAGGCCGCGCATCGCGCTGTCCGGCGCCGGGAATGCGGTGAGTAACGGTGGGGTCAGACTTCGCACTTCTAGTAGTCCTGTTCTCCCGCCCTTCGCAACATCCTGGGCCGGTAGTGACATATCGCGCCCGGCATGAATTACACCCCAAACACAGACAATGCAGGCCACCGAGAAAATCAAATACTTGCTGGATTCGTGAACATTTTTCTCTTTGGACATTCTCCCCATGTTTCTCCGTTGCTAATAGCGCTCAGAATAACCTTCGGCTAAACGCCAGGCCGGCGGTTCAGTGATGTTCCCCCAATACTCGATGATCTCGGTTATCAATCCTTCATTGAACTTGAAAAAAGATACAGCATAGAAACTTTCCTTATTCTCCTTGGAGTACACACGAACAACCGATATAACTGATTCATCCTTGGGCACGACATCCACGACATCAATGTGCCATCTGCCCGGATAGTACTTATTCATATCTATTAGCTTCTTGCTTCCTTTGAACAATTCACGGGTATTTGGCCAATAGACACGGCAGTCCGGATGAAGCAGCGGAGCCACATCTTCGTAACGGGCCTCGTCAAAAATACGCCAAAAATCCCTTACCACTTTTTCATTAGTATCCATGCTTCACCTCACATAACTTGCTGCATTTATGTCAATGCTGCTACCTGTAGCATGATCCATCAACCCGCTGGCGAGAAAAACAATGGTTGGTGCGACATCTTCCGGCCTGGTCATTTCATTCAAAGACAGTTCTTTCATTATTGATTCACTCCCGTGTTCCTTGATGTACTCATCGATTATCGGTGTTCTGACGAAACCAGGTGCTACGACAAAGGATTTGATGTTGTGCTTCCCGTATGCCCGAGCGATGGTCTTGCTCAGAGCGACCATACCACCCTTGGATGCAGCATAGGCGAAATAATCCTCGTAATCTCCCCGGAACGCCGCCCTCGAGGCGATGTGTATGATCCTGCCGCCGCCTGACCTTCTGAAATGATTCACTGCTTCGCGGCACAATACAGCTGTAGCAGTAAGGTTAATGGCTATCGTCTTGTTCCAACATGCCAGCCAAATATCAATGTCATCCTCATTTGGCGACTTCAAATA
>JBFEPB010000014.1:0-12385 GCA_041550295.1 bacterium
GTCATTCCTGATGACATTGAATTTGCGTACGGTCCACGCGAGCAATCGGCAGGACGTGAAGTGAAACGTATATACCTGCTCAGGAAAACCGCCGAGTTGACTGGTGAAGCGATCCGTGATGCACGGCACGGTCCAAATCAGAGCGGCAATCTACAGTATGTGGGTTCTTGGGAGATCGACCTTGAATTCAAACGAGATGCAGCAAGGAAATTCGCGGCGGTCACAGGAAGAAATGTCAACAAACGATTGGCCATCGTTCTCGATGGTGTTGTACAGTCTGCCCCGGTGATCACCGAGCGTATTCCACAGGGCCGGGCAAGCATAACAGGTAGGTTTACTGCTGAGGATGCGCGGGACTTGGCTATCATCCTGAGGGCCGGTGCTCTGCCCGCGCCACTGAAGATAGTGGAAGAAAGAACGGTCGGCCCAAGTCTCGGCCGGGATTCGATCGAAAGCGGTGTACGGGCAGTATTGATCGCCAGTGCATTGGTTGTTGTTTTCATGCTGATATATTATTCGCTCTCGGGGTTCGTTGCCGATTTTGCTCTGCTGCTGAATATGTTCTTCCTGTTAGCTATCTTAAGCACATTCCGGGGTAGCCTGACCATGCCCGGTATTGCTGGTATCGCGTTGACCATTGGCATGGCCGTCGATGCGAACGTGCTTATTTTTGAACGCATCAGAGAGGAATTGAAGATCGGCAAGACGACCAGAACTGCAATTGACCAGGGTTTTGGGAGAGCCTGGATCACGATTTTCGACTCCAATATCACGACAATAATCATCGGCGTTATTCTCTTTATCTTCGGAAGCGGTTCAATCAGGGGTTTCGCACTCACCCTGACCATAGGATTATTGAGTAATTTGTTCACCGCGGTGTTCGTGAGTAAGGTTATCCTCAACTACTTTACCTACAAATTTGATGTACATAAACTAAGGATCTGACAATGATAGAGATAGTACGAAATCCCAATATCGATTTCATAGGAAAAAGAAAATATGGTTTCATTTTTTCGGCTGCTGTTATCCTTATTTCATTGCTGTTGATTTTCATCAAGGGACCAAACTTTGGCATTGATTTCACGGGCGGCGCTCTGCTGCAGGTTAGATTTGCGAACCCTGTGACAACTGCCCAGCTTAGAAGTTCACTGGTCAAGATCGGCAGGGAGAGCGCGCAGATCCAGGCGCTCGGCGTTAAGGATACTGAATACATCATACGCGCAGCCGGTGAGAACCCTGAGGCATTCGCCAGTGACCTCAAAACGGTGCTAACCGGGGATTTCCCGGATAATACCAAGGAATTCTTACGGGAAGAAACAGTGGAGCCAAAAATAGGAAAGGAGTTGCTCAAGAAGACGGTGTGGGCCGTAATCCTTGCGCTCGCGTTGATCCTTATCTATGTTTCATTCAGGTTCGACTACCGATTTGGCACGGCGGCAGTCATTGCCCTTTTCCATGACGCTATTTTTACTATCGGCGTTCTGGTAGTCACCCAGCGCGAATTTTCCATTGTCGTGGTTGGTGCCTTGCTGACCATAATCGGTTATTCAATAAACGACTCGATAGTGATTTCGGATCGGATAAGGGAGAAATACAGCAAGATGCGTCGCGAGCCCTATAATGTTGTTCTGAACACTGGATTGAATGAGACTTTATCCAGGACCATATTAACCATCGGGACAACGCTGCTAGCAGTCATTGCTCTTCTGATATTTGGTGGGGCGGTGATCGCTGACTTTGCCTTTACCTTGCTGGTGGGTTTCCTCATCGGGACGTACTCGTCAATATTCATTCTGGCGAACATAGTGTCAGTTTGGGAAGAAAAGTTTCCCAAGAAGAAGAAATAACGAAGTACCTCAAAATACTCATCGGAACCGGGCTGCTGGTGGGATATTCCCCAGTTGCACCCGGAACACTTTCTTGTTTGCTTGGTGTGCTCATATGGTATCTTTTTTTCAACAACAGAATCCTGTACATCTTCGTAGCGTCAACACTTTTCATCATCGGTCTGATTGTTTCCAATGCCCTCGAAAAAGAGTGGGGCAAGGACCCACGGCGAATTGTTGTCGACGAGTATGCCTCCATTCTACTACCACTTTTCTTTACACCCATGAGGATACTGCCGCTCGTCTTGACGTTTCTGCTTTTCAGATTTTTTGACATCGTGAAGCCGCCGCCGCTCAAGAAATTGGAAAGCCTGGAGGGCGGTTTGGGGGTCATGATTGATGATCTCTTTGCTGCTTTGTATACTACAGTGGTCATTCTAGGACTCAGGTTCATCGGCGTTGTTTATTAACGGAGAGAGAATCATATGGCAATCAATCCAAGGATCGACGATCTGCTGCTTGAGAAAGATTTGACAATAAGCGTTTGTGAGTCCTGCACAGGCGGCATGTTGGGCGCAACAATAACTAACATTGCGGGTAGTTCACATTACTTCCTGGGTGGTATCATTGCCTACTCAGACAGGGTAAAAAAGAATGTAGCCGGAGTCAGTAGTGGCACGCTTGAACGGTATGGTGCAGTCAGCGCGCAAACCGCAAAAGAGATGGCGCATGCCGTCAAACAGAGGATGAAGTCTGATATCGGTGTTGCGGTCACCGGTGTTGCAGGGCCAGGCGGTGGCACGGCTAAGAAACCCGTCGGTCTTGTCTATATTGCAGTTGCCTTCAGGGAAAAGATGGTCGTGCGTAGATTCCTTTTCGCTGGTGGACGTCAGGCCGTGCGCAGATTGTCGGTGCAAAATGCCCTTGCCGTGGTTAGAGAGGTAATCTGTGGCGGGTAGGCAATTGGCTGATACGGTAAATCGTCCGCAATCAGGAGGGAATAGGTAGTGAGGATACTTTCCTGGAACGTAAATGGCCTGAGGGCAATACATAGAAAGGGGTTTTTGGATTGGCTTAGGCATGAGCAGCCAACAATTCTTTGTGTTCAGGAAACCAAAGCTTCAGAGGAACGGATTCCCGAGGAGTTGAAGAACATCGAAGGATATCACGTATACTACTCAAGCGCTGAAAAAAAGGGCTACAGCGGCGTCGGTCTGTTCACAGAGAAAGAACCAGATGGTGTAAAAAAGAACCTGGGTGTTCGGAGATTTGATGCCGAGGGCAGAGTGATCATCGCCGACTACGGGAAATTCGTTCTATTCAATGTCTACTTTCCCAACGGTAAGATATCCAGAGAACGATTGAAGTATAAGATGGATTTCTATGAGGCATTCTTTTCGCAGGTTGACAAACTAAGACGGCAGGGAAAGAGCTTGATCATCTGTGGGGATGTGAATACCGCTCACAAAGAGATCGATCTGGCCAGGCCAAAAGAGAATTCCAGGATCTCAGGGTTTTTACCTGAAGAACGTGCATGGATTGATAAATTGATCGGGCATGGCTTCATAGACACGTTCCGTTTGTCTAACAAAAAGGCTGGTCAATATACCTGGTGGGATCTCAAGACACGAGCGCGCGAGCGCAACGTTGGCTGGCGGATAGACTACTTCTTCATAACTAGGAACATGCGCAGGAATCTTAAAGATGCGTTCATCTTGAAGGACGTCATGGGTTCGGATCACTGTCCCATTGGCATTGATATTGTGTCGTAGATGCTTTTTCTGTTGACTATGGAATTCATGCAGTTTCGCATCAGCGCAGCTTTTCGTCGCGAGACGGAGTACCGAGCCGGGGCTTCAAGATGAGAACATTTCTGGCCGTGGAAGCCTCTGAAAACGCAAGGAGGGTGATCCAGAATTTTATCCAGGAAAGGCAAAAAGTGGGGCTGCCGATCAAATGGGTCGGTTTTGACAAGATGCATATAACGCTGAAATTCCTGGGCGAGATTGATGACAACAAGAAAAAGGATATTGTACCGGTGATTGAGGCCCTTTGCAGAAAACACGCACCTTTTGACGTGGCGATGGCAGGAGTCGGGTGTTTTCCCAATCCTCGAAATCCGAGGGTGCTGTGGGTCGGAGTCAAACAGGGTGGTAAGGAGCTTTGTGCGATTGCTACCGAATTGGAGCACGAACTCGCGCCCTTCGGTTTCAAGGAAGAAAAGAGATTTCATCCCCATCTTACCATCGGTCGAGTGAAAAAACGCTGTAGCGTAGAGGACATTGTGGCCAAGGTCGTTTCAACAGAACCTTATAAAGTATCGTCGATCGTGCTGTTCAAATCAACATTGAGGTCAGAGGGTCCAATATACGATGAATTATCGAGATTTAAACTTGGGTGATGTGTCAGCCCGGCATGTACTGTTTATTCAGATTGAAGATGCTGCGAAAGATATTCGTGTAAACATCAGGATTTCTTGTTTGGATTCTTCGCAGCGATTCGCGTATGCGTTCGCGCCTGGAATCTCTGTAATAGGGACACGCATTACCAAAGTCTTTTAGAGCATAAGCCCGGCCGATATCAACGATACTCTTCTTATTCAAGAAATAGATGGGGCGCACAAATGAGAAACGACCACGGAGGATCGATTGCTTTGGCAGAATGGTTGCCATGCGGCCGGTGTAGAGCATATTGAGGAGCAATGTTTCAACCACATCTTCCTGATGATGCGCCAGGGCAATCTTGAATACATCCAGTCCTTCTGCGATTTCGATGAGTGTTTTTCGTCTTTCACGCGAACAGATAAAGCACTTATCCATGGCATTCTCGATCTTTTTATGGATAGTGGTTCTGACCGTTGTGGTGTGAATGTTCTTGGAGTTCAAGTAACGATGTAGCAGATCTGGATCCCATCCGGGAAATCCGGCATCGATATGTGCAGCTTTAATATCCCATTTTTGTCTGTATTTATCGTTGTAGTCCAGGAGCAGAGATAGGAGCACCAGGCTATCGATCCCGCCGGAGATACCCACCAGAATGCTGGTATGTTTCTCGAGTAACGAATAATGCCCAGCAGTGAATCTGATCGACGAGAAACCTGCTTTTACTGCTGCCCTTACATTCGGTTTGTGCAGGCTAGGTTTACCTGAGCACAATTAGCTGCCTTATGGCAACGCCGCGGTTGGATTCCAACCGGTAGAAATATACTCCGTTGGGCACCAGATTCCCTGCTCCATCGTTCGCGTTCCAGATCACTCGGTGGGTTCCTTTTGGATATCTTTGTTTGGCAATCTGTCTGACCGGCTCGCCGATCAAATTGTATATCGTTATTGTCAGGTACAGGGGTTCGTCAAGCGTGAAAGAGATCTCGGTATAATTGTCAACTGGATTGGGTCTATTCTTGTTCAACACTATGAGTTCTTCATTTCCTTGACCGTCTTCAGATATCCGCTGTATGCTCTTTGTTGATCGGTCAAAAACGATCAGTTCGTCATTTGCGGGGTTCGAGATTATTCTTGAGCCGTGGGAGATATTGCCGACGCCGATTTTCTCTTTGTATTGGCCGTTATTATCGAGGACCGTGATTGAATCGGCGAACAACACGTAGAGATTGCCTTTCTTGTCAGCACAGAAGTCGATGACAGTGTTTGAGGCACTGTATATCAAACGGCTGACATAGTTGTCCGCATTCTGGAATCTTCCACCAGACCAGGAAAATACCTTGTTCCCTGAAAGAGTGAAGAAGGGTGTGCGTCGATCAGAGTAGTCGGCATGCGGGATAGTAGAAAATCGTTCCGCAGTTGTGCTCAAGGTGCTTGTTATTTCGAACGGATCAGCAAAAACGAGCCGCGTTGGTTCGAGCACGATGAGTGCAGGCGACCCTGAAACTGATAAGGCCGTCATCTGGTATGGATTGGTAAATTGTAATCCGGTCAACACCGCATCGTCTTGTTCTTCGAATAATTGAGTTGCCAGCCGATTGGTGTTGTCCAGGTAATAGAGGTTGTCACCAAGGACCGCGAGTGCACGGGCATTCTGGGTCTGTATGATCACTAATGGATCGCCGTTTTTTTCGTCGATCTTCGAAATTGTTGATGGGGAGAGGACCCAAAGCTCCCCGTTTTCACCTATTGCCAGGTCATTTACCTGGCTGATTCTCGTAAGTGCGAGCTCCTCGCTGAATTGCCATGCCCCTGAAACAAGGCATATCGGCAATATCAATACGATTAATCGTTTCATGGACCTCCTTGTTATTAAATGTCATTCGCTTCACAATTAATTATACGTACGATTGATTTATTGTCAATACTTGACATCATTCAAAGAGAACAGTTGACTCTGCCTTCATTTCGGATATCATAGGACATGAACAAAAAGAGGGTATTTAGCGGTATTCAACCGTCTGGCCGTCTTCATGTCGGCAATTACCTGGGGGCAATGCGCAACATGATATCGCTGCAAGAAGACTACTTCTGCATATATGGTATCGTGGATTATCATGCGATGACCGTGCGCTTTGATCCAGGGGCGATGGAACAGAGAATATTTGACTGTGCAGTGGACTATATCGCAGCCGGTATTGACCCGGCGCAGAGCGCGCTGATGATCCAGTCAGCGGTTTCAGAACATGCTGAGTTGGCGTGGGTGCTCAACACGATAACCCCAATTTCCTGGCTGTTGAGAGTTCCCACTTTCAAGGAAAAGAAGGAGCAGAATCCTGACTATGTGAACATGGGTCTGCTTGATTATCCAGTATTGATGGCGGCTGATATTCTGCTTTATAAGGCCGAAGTTGTGCCAGTGGGAGATGATCAACTTCCGCATCTGGAATTAACACGAGAGATCGTGAGAAGATTCACTTCTCTTTTCGGCCCGGTCTTCCCAGAACCGAAAGCGCAGCTCGAGCTGGGCCCGGTGTCAAGAATTCTTGGTCTGGATGGGAAAAATAAGATGAGCAAATCACTCGACAATTGTATATATCTGGATGAGAGTAAGGAAGAGATATGGAAGAAATTATCCACAGCGGTCACTGACGTCAGGAGGCAGCGAAGAACTGACCCTGGGAATCCGGACGACTGTAATATCTTCACGATGCATAAGGGTTTCTCTAAGCAGGAAGACATTGACTATTGTTCACGAGAATGCCGGTCCGCAGGCATTGGATGTCTCGACTGTAAGAAAATCCTTCTCGAAAACATGTATTTGGAGTTGGAGCCAATACAGCGCAAGCAGTCCAAATTGCGCGGTGATCCGGAGTACGTGCTCGAGGTCCTGAAGAGTGGAAGAGACAGGGCTAAGGAAATCGCTGTGCAGACCATGTGTGAAGTTTACGCGAAATTGGGCATCAAGACATACCACTGAGACATATTTGTCAAGCGAATATGTATATGTAGTTAGTTGTAATTGAGATTCGGTCTACAGGGGTATGACTTCGTCTTCAAAGAGCGAGACCACAACCGATTGACCCATCAATTCAAGCGAGACCGAAAGCCTTCTCTTCTTATGGTCTTCCTGCAGCAGTATACCTATCGCACCGGCTAACGGTCCTGATACGACCTGCACTTTTGATCCGAGGTGCAGATACGGTAGGGGCAAGATATTTCTGTCACTGCTAATGAAAATCCTGATCGTATTGATATCGTCATCCGGAATCGGCATGGGCCTACCATTACCGCAGATGCGCGCAAGCCCCGGCGTGCGGAATACTTTGATCCAATGCTCCTGCATGGCATCAATTTGAATAAAGAGATAATTTCTGAAAAGAGGCCTCTTGACGAGCACCCGTCGATTCTTGCGTCGGGTTTGGGCGACGATCTCGGGAAGAAAAGTGTTGATGCCTTTTTCCCTGAGCAATTTATGCACCACTCGTTCATGATTGCATTTTGTATATCCTGCGTACCAACGCATTATACTATTCACCCCTTATTATATTTAGACATGTTTGCTTGTCAAGGTTTGTCCGGTCTATGTCCGACTAAAGATATCCATTTCGTCTGTACCACTCAATGGTTTCGGCAATACCGCGTTCGAAAGAGTATCTCGGATGGAAATCTATTTCCTCGACCACTCGCGTGCTGCTGCACACCCAGGCCTGACAGGCTAGTTCCCGTATTTTATCACGGGTGACGAGTTTCTTATGGGGTGGGACCAGCGCATCATTCAATAACCCCACGAACAGTGCAAAGGATGCAGGGATGTGTATCTTGATGCTTTTCTTACCCAGGGCATTGGCGATCGTGTCAAGTATTGAGTAGAGAGAATAACACTGTCCGTCGTTGGCAAAGTACGTACGATTGGCAAAGAGGTTGCGATCAACGAATGCAATCATCAGATCTACCAGATCTTTAACATGAATTACATTCACATACTTTGGTCCGTAGCCGATGACCGGACAGAAACCGTTGTTGAGCAACCTGACATAAGTTAGAATCTCTTTGTCATGAGGTCCATATACAGAGACCGGCCGGATGATCGTATATGTAAGCGGGCTTCTTCTGATCAGGTCTTCGGCGAGTTTCTTGGTCCGCCCGTAGAACGAGACAGGCATCCGTGTATGGCGCTCATCTGCTACCGTGGCCCCGATGCTTGGTCCACATGCTGCATGCGAACTGAGAAAGAGTATTTTCATGACATTTCGTTTCACCATCGCACGTATCAAATTGGCCGTGCCAACGGTATTCGTGTTGTAGAACTCCCAGTAGCTTCTACCCATGGTCTTCGCTGCACAATTGATTACTAGATCAATGCCGTCCAGGGCATGTTCGAGTCCCCAGCCCAATTCGAGGTCTCCGTAGCGTATGCCGATGTTCTTATTGTTCTCGAACAGATCGACATTCGACGTGGGCCGGGCGAGTATGTTTATGTGCTTTCTTGCTGCCATTTCAAGCGCAAGGTTCTTGCCAACAAAACCACTCGCGCCGACAACTAATATACGTTCGCTCTTCAAATTTGCACTCCTAACTCGATTGGCGACAGCCAAACGCTGCGGCTATCAGACAAAATAGCGCAGAGGCTATGTCCGATAGGACATAGCCGTGCATCCACGCAATCACTACCAGGATTCTTATGTTTGGATTCTCAGATCTTAGGTCCCGGTTTCTTTAGAGACGTAATTCTAGAACTGGTACGATAGGGAGAACTTGCGGTTCGTCGTCTGGAAATCATATATGTCCTGATCGACGCCAACGTCGAGCGAGAAACCACCGGCTTTAATACCACCACCATAGGTGAATCCAACCCGCTCGCCTTCAGTGTCCCAGAAATATCCTGCTCTTAACTTGACGAAATTGTAATAGTCAGCCTCAAGTCCTATACCCTTCCATGCTTCCTTCAATTCATAACTCAGATTTTCAAAGAAGGTATTAGTTTCATCGGCAAACATGCCAACCAGGATTTTTGTAATATCTGCCGTAAGCGCAATACGGATGACATCGCTTTCTATTGGCTGGAAACGCAGACCGAGTCTCAGGGTGTATGGTAACGGGTCTGAAGCGCCACTTTCCGTATAACTTATATCCGGTCCGATGTTCTGTAGTGCGGCAGCTATAGTGAGAAAAGAGAACGGTTTGTACATTGTACCGACATCGAACGCATAGGTTATGCCGATTCCACCACTGGTAATGTTCAACTCGGGCATTCTGCCCCACACCCAGGGTGGAACAAGGTAAGAATATACGAACTTCCAGCCTACACCTATACCCAGATTTTCTCTGATCTTTGCGCCGTAATTCAGCCCAATGGAGATGTCAAATGTTGTGTAGGTGCCAAGATATATGCCGTCGAAATTACGAACTTCGGTTGGCCCCGTGGTGAGATAGATAATGCTCAATCCGAAAGTGCCAACTTTGTATGACTTTGTGATACCCGCATATTCGTAGTACATATCTGGATGAAGCCCGGGTAGCCAGGGTGCATGTTGCAAAGACACGATCGTTCCGTCAATGAACGCGAGACCGGCTTGATTATAATAGCATGCCGTGGCATCATCAGCCGCAGCCGAAAAAGCACCGCTCAGTGCAGTCGCTCTTGCTCCGGGCCAAATAAGCAAGAATACCGCACCCGGGCGGGTTGCACCAAACATCAGTGCTGATAGAACAACAAGGGTTAAAAAAACCTTACGCATACCAAACCTCCAAACTCTGTTAACCTATCATTATACGGATATGTTTCAGCATGTCAAGGCTATCAGGCTCCGCTGAGGACTGGATGCCAGCGCGGTCTGAATGATAGTGCTGATTGGCCAAAACCAGGGGAGTTCAGAAAATATGGTTATTGTCCGGAAATGGATAAGTCTTTCAGTGCGATGAATTTTGGCCCCGAATAGCTGCCCTCAAAAGTGCTGTCACTTGAGAAATACGCATTTTCAAAGGCTTTGAAAATGTTGCACGCGACAGAACCACCTTTGATCGGTGTTTTCATTCCGTCTTGTACGTGGTAACCGAAGCGGATTTCGGCAACCAGGTCGCCGGTCAATGGGTCTGGTGACAAGTCAGAAAACTGGATTATCTCAAGATAACTGTCCAATTCGAAGACAGATCGTGTCGCAGGCTCGATGATCAGATTCTTGAATGACCCGGTTGGCTTTACCCTGAGATAATCGGCATATCGTTTTGTCGTCCAGTGTTTCTTGAAGACACCTTGGTCGATTATTGTATGTTCCTGACCGCTAATTCCGTCATCGTCAAAGGGATCGGTGTACAATCCGAAGGGCAGGATGCCACTGCTTTTGACCGTGAAATCATTACTTGCCTGGCTGACAATTCTCTGACCTGGTCGGAAACGACTAATGCCCTGGTCTTGGGCCTGGCCTGAGCTGTGAAAAATCACCGGACTGAACAGGTTATAAATATCAGCAGCATTGACTACGACGTCTGCCCTGCCACTGTGGGGTATCTCCACAGCCAGCGCGTTGAGCACGTGTTCTTTATATTCCTCAATCCGGTGCGACAATCGCAAATCGTCTATGTTTCTTCGGACCAACTGCAAACTAAGTTCCTGTTCGTCATCGTCCTTGCACCCGATCAGCGTGATGTCGACCTGAATCAGTCCTTTGGTTTTACTGGCTTCGATGCCGGTTGAAGTCTTCAACATCACATCGGATCTCTTCAGGTATATTTCCGCGCTTGAGAGGTGAACATTAGCATCTCTTGTGTGTTGATATATCGTGTCGGCCAGCTGAGTACCAACGACTTCTGCGTTTTCCAGACGCGGGTCCAGGACCTGTACATCTGAGGTATCGGTGGATTCGGCAAGTTCATAGCGGCGGTTTCTTATCATTGAGCAGGCGACTTCAGCTTGCACGAGATAGACCTCCAGATCCGCAGCGGGTTTGTAGATGAAATTATACTCACCGCGCAGCGTTTCTTTCTGCTGCCTATGATCCATGTAAACGGTTATGTCATAGTAGTGGCTCTGGACATTACGTTCGGATTCGATTCGATCCTTGAGTAAGTAGAACTGTTTCTCATTTGATCTGACCTCCATAATCTTGAAATCTGCGAAGCCGTGCTGCCCTATCTTATCGATTATGTTCTTCATCCTAATCGCACCCTCGTTCTGATATGTGGTCCTCCGCTCGATACAGGGACGTATTCCTTATGTCCCTTGCCACATGTGCCCACGTCAAGATTGAAATCGTTGCCCACCATTGAAACGCTGTTCAGGAGATCTGGTACATAGCCGGTTATGCCGAGTGGTGAGTAGATCTTGTCGGTGATGCGTCCATTCTTGATTTCTTTTCCATACAGCGCCAGGACCTGTATTCCCCATCCCTTGGGGTCTTCCATCCCGCTCAGTCCCTTGACCAGATAGATGCCCTTTTCCACTGAGGCGATGATATCTGCAGGCGTCTGTGCACCACTCTTGAAGAAAGTGTTGGACATTCTCGTGTACACCTTCCTTGCGAATGATTCCCGCCTTCCGTTTGCGGTTGACGGCAGGCCGAGCACCGCGCTCGAATATCTGTGCGTCAGTCCCTGTATGAATTTGCCGTCCTTGATTATGTATGTGGGGTGCGCAGGGTTTCCTTCATCGTCAACAAAATATGAGCCGTATCCTCCTGGCAGAGAAGGGTCATCGATGATGCTGACGAGCGGTGAAGCGATGGGTTTTCCGAGGTAATCTCTCGAGCGGGCACGATCTTGCAGATACATATCGGTCTCGACGCCATGCCCGAAGGCCTCGTGCGCGATCAATCCGGCTATCCCCGGTGTTCCAACTACATTATAGAAACCCGGCTCGATGTGCTGCGAATCCAACAGCCGGTTGGCCGTGGCAATGAGTTCATCGATGGTACCATCGGGGAGTTCGATCAATTCGAAGCCCCCGGTTCCTCCGGTTGAATGATAATTGTATTTCAATTCTTTTCCGTCTGATACATACACGGCCAGCAAATGAGAAATTCGGCGTATTTTCTCGGTTATCACTCCATGCTGGCTTATGAAGGTTTTCATCGCGGATTCTTCTGAATAAGTGACCATGCAGTTGACGACGTTCTTGCCTTTCAGTATGTTTGACCGTCGTTCTCTGAGAGTCTCGATCTTTTCGTTCAGAGTGACTGA
>JBFEPB010000015.1:0-12059 GCA_041550295.1 bacterium
GCGCTTTGATGCATTCCGGGAGTTTGGTGCAAAGGCATGCCCTGACGATCCATATTTCCAGATCGTGGACAAGGTCTTCAACGTGATCCCTGGGGTATTGAAAGAGCATGGTAAAGCAAAAGACCCGTGGCCAAATGTTGATGCTGCGTCGGGTTGTCTCCTGTTTCATTTCGGGCTGACCGAATTCGAGTATTACACCGTTCTTTTCGGCGTTTCCCGGGCGATGGGCATGTGCGCGCAACTGATCGTGAGCCGTGCGCTGGGCGAGGCCATTGAAAGACCGAAGTCGGTCACAACGGATTGGGTCAAAGAAACCGTGGCAAAGAACTGAGCACGGTCGGTCAGGAGGTTAGTCATGGTTCTCAAGGGAAAGGCTTGGAAATTCGGCGACAGCATATCGACCGATCTCATCTGTCCTGGCAGGTATTTTCACCTGCGCTCTAATCTGCCAGAGCTTGCTAAACATGTTCTCGAAGATGCTGACCTTGAATTCGCTTCGAAGATGGCAGCTGGTGATTTCGTTGTCGCCGGCAATAATTTCGGATTGGGTAGTTCGCGCGAACACGCCCCGACCATAATCAAACTGGCTGGAGTGTCTGCGGTTCTGGCAAAATCCTTTGCGCGGATCTTCTATCGCAACGCAATAAATGTTGGTTTGCCCCTCTTGGAATGCGACACCGACAAGATCGACCAGGGTGATGAACTATGGATCGATCTGGCAACAGGCATAATCAAGAACAGGACAAAGGGTATCGAACTCAGAGCTCATCCGCTGCCTAAAGCGATGTTGAATATCTTGAATGATGGAGGACTTCTGTCGCACATAGAAAAGCACGGTGGTTTTAGTTTGGAATAGTTGAAGGAGATAAAAGATGAAAAAGAGGAAAAAGAGGACAACGAAGAAGACCCGGAAAATGAAACCAAAAAAGATTTCGAAGGCTAAGAAATTGCGGAAGAAGAAGATCGCCAAGAAAAGAGCTGGGACGCCTGCGGTCATTGTCAGAGCTGAGCAACATTTCGCGGGAATCCTCGATGTCCAATTGAAGAGAGTCAAGCGTTTGAAAAAAGCCGAAGGCTGGATTGACTATGGGAAATTACATCCGCTGATCATTGGTATTCTGGGTGGCGATGGTATCGGACCCTACATAACGAGTGAGGCCCAGCGAGTGCTCGAACACATTCTGAAGGATGAAGTAAGCCGTGGCAAGGTTGAATTCCGGGTGATTGAAGGGATGACCATTGAGAAACGTTCCGAGGTCATGAAACCCATTCCAGATGACATTCTCGTTGAGATCAAGAAATGTCACGTTACTCTGAAAGGACCGACAACGACGCCAAAAAAAGGTGATCCGTGGCCCAATATTGAGAGCGCCAATGTAGCCATGCGTAAGGAATTGGATCTCTTTGCCAATGTGCGACCGGTGCGCGTTCCGCGTATGGGCATTGACTGGATGTTCTTCCGGGAGAACACGGAAGACTTGTACGCATTGGGGCCTTTTGGCATCGAAGTCACACCCGATCTTGCCATTGACTTCAAACTCATAACAAAACCAGGTAGTGATCGTATCATCAGACTGGCCTTCGAATATGCTAAGAATAACAAGTTGAATCGGGTGACTGCAGTAACCAAGGCAAACGTAGTGAAGACGACCGATGGTCTTTTTCTTAAGTCCTTCTACGAAATCGCCAAGGAGTACCCGGGAATTGAAGCGGATGATTGGTTCATCGACATCATGACCGCCAAGCTGGTAGATGAAAAGAGACGTCGGGAGTTCAAGGTGATGGTGCTGCCGAACTTGTACGGCGATATTCTCACTGATGAAGCAGCTGAATTCCAGGGTGGCGTTGGTACGGCGGGCAGTGCCAACATTGGCAAGCGATATGCCATGTTCGAGGCGATTCACGGCAGTGCTCCGCGTATGGTCAAGGAAGGCAGGGCACAGTATGCAGACCCGAGCAGCGTGATCCGGGCGGGTTCGATGCTGCTTAATCATTGTGGATACGTAGAGCACGCCAGAAAACTCGAGATGGCTCTGGATATCTGCGGTCAATACGAAAAGAAACTCGTAATGACCGGACGTTCGACCGGAGCCACCGGCCGTGATTTCTGTGACTATATACTCGATACGATGAACGCTCCGGATCTGGCCGAACGCTGGGAAAAATATCAGCAGGTCTGATCGCTGATTACATTCAAAGTGCCCCGCTGTCAGCGGGGCACTTTTTTGATTGCTCATATTATGGGGTCTGGGGAGCCATCCACTTGACAGCATATCAAAATTGGGTAGAATTGCAGGATGGCTGCTGATGTCAGGGCAGGTTTGATCACTGGTGGTGCTACAGGAATTGGTGCAGCGATTGCCCGCCGCTTTGCGCAGACAGGCGCGCAGGTTGCAATATGCGATATCGACTCGGTAAACGGAGAGAAGTTGGCGGCGGAAATTGGTGATAACGCAAGATTCCATAAACTCGATATTGCAGACGAAGCGCAGGTCAATCAGACCGTCGGCATGATCTTTGAAGATTACAGTAGAATCGACTTCCTCATCAACAATGCCGGTGTAACCAATGACAAACTACTGATTCGCATGAGCAAAGATGATTGGGACCGGGTGCTGCAGGTAAATCTGACTGGTACCTTTCTGATGACGAAGGCAGTGGCGAAGTTCATGATGAAACAACGCTATGGCAGAATTGTGAATATCGCATCGGTGATTGGAATAACTGGTAACTTCGGGCAGACAAATTACGCTGCAAGCAAAGCAGGCATAATCGCTTTCACAAAATCCTGTGCGAAGGAGTTCGCAAGCCGGAACATAAACGTTAATGCAGTGGCTCCGGGTTTCATCAAGACCAGAATGACCGATGCCATTCCTGAGGAGATAAGGCAGACCTATCTAAAGCTAATCCCGGTCGGTCGATTCGGGGAGCCGGAAAATGTAGCGGATTTAGTATATTTCCTGACTTCTGACCAGGCTTCATATATTACTGGCCAGACGATATGTTTGGACGGCGGGATGGTCATGCAGTAATTAGGCACAAGACCGATTCTCTCGTGCCTATAAGAATGAACGAAAAAGGAGGAAAGAGATGGCGCTTTTTGATGACGTAAGAAATATAATTGTGGATCAACTACACGTGCCACCAGAGAAGGTCACTATTGATGCCAAGTTCATTGAAGACCTTGGTGCTGATTCGCTTGACACAGTTGAGCTGATAATGGCTTTCGAGGAGAAATTCGGACTCCAGATCTCAGAGGAAGATGCACAAAAACTCGACAATGTGGGCAAGGCCGTAGCATTTCTTGAGGAAAAGTTGAAGCAAAAATGAGAAGAATCGTTATCACCGGACTTGGCGCGATTACACCTTTGGGCAAAGATGTCAAGACGACCTGGGAAAGGCTGCTGAGGGGCGAAAGTGGTATTGATAGGATAACTGCTTTCGATACTACTGACCACGCGGTCAAGATAGCCGGTGAGGTGAAGGACTTTCATCCCGAGGAAAAAATTCCCCCAAAGTCGGCAAGGAGGCTCGACCGGTGTGTGCAACTATCGCTGTATTCAGCCATTGATGCAGTCGCAGACGCGAAGATTGATTTCGGAAATTATGACCCGGATCGGATCGGTGTAGTGATTGGTTCTGGTATCGGCGGTCTGTTGACCTGGGAAGCAGAGCACACGAAGTTCATCGAGCAGGGTCCGAGTCGTGTTTCGCCGTTCCTTATTCCCATGATGATCAGTGATATGACATCAGGGTACGTGTCGATCCACTGGGGGCTCAAGGGTCCAAACTACACTACGGTGTCGGCATGTGCCTCGGGCGCTCACGCGATCGGCGAATCGTTTCGCGCAATCAAATATGGTGATGCCGATATTATGGTGACCGGGGGCGCAGAATCGCCGATTACACCGTTCGCTGTCGCTGGATTCAGCAATATGCGGGCTCTTTCACGGCGCAACGACGAACCTCAGAAAGCGTCACGGCCCTTTGACCGGGCGCGCGATGGATTCGTGATAGCAGAGGGTGCGGCAACCCTGATACTGGAAGAGTTGGAGTGTGCGCAGGCGAGAGGTGCACGTATATACTGTGAGATCGTTGGCTATGGCGCCACTGGTGATGGCTACCACATTACTGCTCCGGCGCCAGAAGGTGAAGGTGCGCGCAGGTCCATGGCGAGGTGCATAAAGGAAGCTGGTTGTCAACCCCAGGACATCGATTACATTAACACCCATGGTACATCAACCGAACTCAATGATAAGTTTGAAGCAAAAGCAATAAAGGATCTGTTTGGTCCCCATGCCGGTACAGTGGTTTTGAACGCCACCAAATCGATGATCGGTCATACACTGGGTGCGGCCGGCGCGATCGAAGCCGTAGCCACAATACTGTCGATCAGGGACAAAAAAGTACACCCGACGATCAATCTTGATGACCCTGATCCAGAATGCGATGGGCTTGACATTGCACGTGAGGGATCCAGAGTGTTGAAGGTGGATTGTGCACTGTCAAACTCGCTTGGTTTTGGCGGGCATAACGCAACGCTCTGCTTCAAACGTTTCTGAGAGGGTGCTGGTATGCGCCCTTGCTCAAAAGTCGTGCTCGGGATAGCCGGGAACATAGGCACGGGAAAAACAGCTGCGGCAACGGTGTTTAAAGAGTTGGGTGCCACTTGTATTTCCGCTGATGAGGTTGGCTGGGAGGTTTTACCGGAGATATCCCAGGTGTTGAGGAAGAAATTCGGAGAACAGATTATGAGGGGGTCTGACGTTGATAAGAAGAAACTCCGGGAAATCGTATTCAGTGATCGACGAAAATTAACTTTTCTTAACCGAGTATCACATCCTCTGCTGGTCAATAAGATCGCCGAAAGAGTGAAGCATATCAAATCCGGCGTAGTCGTTATTGATGCCGCGCTGCTATTTGATTGGCCCGAGCTATGCGGCCTGACCGACTACCGGATATTGGTGACGGCGCACCGAGATATAATGGCTGCCCGGGCAAAGTCAAAGGGTATTGACGGGAACACCTTTTCTATGATATTATCTGTACAGAGAGATAGTGATGAATTGTCTGCACGAGCGGATTTCGTGATCAGTAATAACGGCACTTTAGCCGAATTACGGCGCAAGTGCAAGAAAGTGTATCAACGGATCAAAGATGATTGTTGAATGTGGCAGTTGCCGTACAAAGTACAATATCGATGAAAAGAAAGTGCCCGCAACCGGTGTTAAGGTGCGCTGTAAGAAGTGCGGCGGAGTCATATACATAAAAAGGCCGAAGACCGCACCTCCGATTCAGGAGCCACCGAGAAAACCGACCTACTCGGCGCCGGTTAGTCGGCCAGGTACGGCTGACAAGGGCACGTCACCTCCAGAGGTCGAAAGACCGGCACCGGTGGAATTCCCCAAGAAAGCAGAGGCTGAGCGTAAGGCAGTAGAGGAGTCTGTTGAGCGCAAAGTGCATCTGTCTGAGGGAGAACTAAGCGAGGAAGACAAAAAATGGCATGCGCGGGCACGGCGGTTAGCCAAAGCATTGGCTTCTGATTTGGTTCTATATAACAAAGCGAGGGTAGAACAGGGTCTTAAAGACGGTACAATTGCCGAGCTCCTGGGCCCGGAGATACGTCGGTCCTGGGATTATTACTGCCAGCAGATACCCAAACACATTGTAGAAAGCACGGATTATTTCAAAGAGCAGCTGAACACAATCGTAGGCAAAGGCAGAGAGGTATTCAAATAGGAACCCACTGAGGGCTGAAACCGAATCAGTTTCTGGTCCTCGTTTTCCGATAGTACACGACTAGCAGCCCGACGATCACAAGGAAATAGACTATGAAGTTGTACGGAAAGGGCATGATACTCTTGCCGTGCTTGTTTATCCAGTACGTTTCAAGGGATATGTAGGCTATAAAAAGTTGGATCGCGGCGAAGAGTATTACCAGGGTGTAAGCGAGAGCGGGTTTCCTTGTTGCCCGGTTGACAATCGAGAAGGTGATGATGCTTATCGCGGCAAGGATCGCCGCAGGAACGATGCCAGATACCAGGTAGGAGGTACGCGAAGCCCATCCATCAGGGTTACCCTGCAGGTCAAAGTGTACGGCAATACGTTGCGGTAATTGTTCGTACACCAGTAGGACCATCAGAATGGTCAATAGAAAAAGCACCACCGGGAGTAATAGGATCAATGAGTTCGCTTTTTCCCCAGTCCCGGAAGGTAATGGAGTCAGGATATCGATCCTGCCCTTTGATGCCGTTACGGCACCGGTCAGCCGTTCTTCGAATTGCCTTGCCGCAGCCGGTGAGAGCGCGTAACCGCCGGTCCTGCTTTTTATGATAAAGACATTTCTCAAGCTACTCATTTGACAGTCTAGGGGCCCGTATTCGGCAGTGGAGAAATTGCCGTAGTAGCCGAATAATCCGCCGTTGCCAAAGATTCTTGCGACCCGTAGTTTCGAAAAATTGGGCACGATTGCATAACCTTCTACTTCATTCAGGGAGATCTTTTTCTCGCTGCCGATGACCTTACGGATTATGAGATTTGAACCGCTGAAATAGTATTTGGAAGGACTGAGGAGAAACGAGAGGGCAATGATCAGTATCGCAATAATACTGAATACCCACCCGAACGGCA
Organism: bacterium; assembly: GCA_041550295.1. Classification (GTDB taxonomy): domain Bacteria; phylum Hydrothermota; class Tepidihabitantia; order SM23-42; family SM23-42; genus SM23-42. Next base: position 6,631 of record JBFEPB010000015.1, read on the forward strand.
CCATTGAATAGAAAAAAATTGCAAACGCGGCGAGCAGGATACTGACAATAGCCGTGGTTATCAGCGCCGGTTTATCCAGCCTGGCTACCTTGAATTCCATGGTTTTAGTCTAACTACGATTCAGTGGCTGTCAATAGTGCTTCATTTCAGCTGTTTCTTGATCTCCTTCAGTTCTTCTTTCAATGCCTGCAACTCGGCCTCCAATTCGGCAAGACTTTCCTGGAGTTTTTCGGTTCCGAGTATGACCTTCAGATCAGGGATCTCCGGGATGTCGATGTCAATGCAGATTCTTGATTTATCCTTTGTGCCGAGCGTGATCACTTCTGAGGTTTTCTTACCCTTGCGGTACATTGTCAGATTGATGCTTTCGTTCGGATTTTCCTTCACGATCCTATTCAGTGTTTTATGGCTGTCTATCTGTTTGGCGTCGATCTCCGTTATCACGTCTCCGATCGTAATACCTGAGATATCAGCCGGCGAGTCCGCTTCGACTCTTTCAACAAGCACTCCGTGGTCAAAGCCTAATGCGATCTTCATTGCTTCACTCAGGTTGCGTACAGAAACTCCGAGATAACCGACTGCGTCATCATCTCCATACATCGACAAAGGTACGATGATGGCTAGCATGGTGATGATAATTTTCATGTTATCCTCCTCTTAATATTTGATGCGTTGATTTTCTTGTTTGGTTCAACCTGTCCAATGCAGCACTCAACCAGGTCATTAGAGGACTTGGGTGATTTTGATGATACGGTATTCAGCGCCCTCGATTTTCACAGTGTCTCCTATTTTCTTACCGATGATACTCTGAGCAAGCGGTGCTTCATTGGATATAATGTTGTGAGAAAGATCTGTATCCCATCTGCCCATTATTGTGTATGCAACGGTCGAATCCCGCTCAGTGTGTTGCATGGTTATTGTGGTGCCGATGCTTGCCTCATCGGTCGTGATCATGTGGCGATCGATCACCCTTGCCTTTTGCAGTTCCGATTCGATGATTTTTGCCTTGGCGTAGAGCTGATCCTGCTTTTCCTTCGCAGCCTTATATTCAAAATTCTCGCTCAGATCGCCGAACTCACGCGCCCGGCCGATCTCTTTCTTGTTCGCCGGGATTTCGACGGTTAGGATGTATTCGAGTTCCTTCGTCTTGCGAGCAAGTGCCGCTTCACTGGTGTAGATGATGTCGGTTTTCTTTTCCGCCATTATCGGGAAATAGTGCTCGAGGATTCTCAAATAACCTGATTTCTCGTGGTCGGTCAACTCACTACTGTTCACTACGGCATCGCGAATTCTCTTAGCTTCGCTCTCCTGTGCGCGGGAAACCAATTCGTCAAATTTCTTGAGTGCCAAGATCTTCTTCACCGTTGCTCTAACGCCCTGGATATAATAAAGGCTGTCAATGAATTTAGGGATCAGATTCGGTCTCAGATACTCACTGAGTTCTCCGGACTCTATTTTTCTGAGCAGCCACTGAAAATGCCTCGGGTATTCTCTCGGCGCCGCCAGGATCCTTTGGTAAACGTCATTCAATTTCTCAGGTACATCCTTCATATGATCGGCAACCGTATCCATTGTTCCATAATCATCAGTGGCAAAGAGAATATCAGTTGCGGTTTTAAACCATCTGCTCGGATTATTCGTTTTGATACATGAAATAATCCTGGCTCTGTTATGCGGATTACTTGTTTCCTTGAGAATATCCTCGGGTGCATGTGTTTGGAGCAGATCATCTACTGAATAACCCAGGTCTGCCTCCACTTTTTGGTCTTCAAAAAGCATTAGTATATCAAGGGCGACGCCCGGGTGGTCCTTTTGCGACTGCTTGCCCAGTTTAGTCAGGTGGGCGATGAGCGCCTTGAAAACCCCGGGTGAATTCCTGGCATATTCTTCGGCGAGCAGATACTTTTCACGAAGTCTGGCTTCGTGATAGGTCTGGATCGCCTGGGTTTCCTTCTCGGCGGCTGACCCAACGTAGGAATAGGTCTTGGCGGCTCTGCCCGCGACCCTGACGTTATCGTGCTTTTCGAGGTCCTTACGGGCTTTCTCCCAGAACTTGTTCAATTGCTTTGGCTCAACAATGCCGGCCAGGTGTTCTTTTATCTTGGATGCGGGCATGGGTTCACGGAAACTGCGCAGGATCATCAACACCACCTCTGCCGGTTGTTCTGAAGCCATTACTCTGAGTTTTTCAGGCTCCTCATATTTTGCGTACAGGAAATGCCCAGGCGTGACCGGGGTGAGCAAACCGCGGGCCACATCGAGGGTAAGGAAGTGTTTCTTTTTCCTTTCGAAGTCAACGACGATTTCCTTCTTGTCGGGTATTGCATCAACGACCTTGCCCATGCCGTAGCGTTCGAAATAGAAGCAGTTGCCAATGTCATACGTCAGATATTCTTCAAATCTGTTCAGCGCTTTCATTATCGACTCATCCCTGCTCAAGCCAGATGCCTCAAAATAGTCATCAAGACGAATCGAGTTTTTGTATTTTCTCCGGTAGATCATGATTAGTTTGCTGCGTATCTGCGGGCTCTCATGGCTATAACGCAGCAGGTGTTTTTGTATGTTGATGACGTGGGCGTATTTTTGCTGCGTTTCATAATATTCGCTGAGCAATTCCAGCAAGAGAGACGCCAGTTCTGGATTGCCGGCCTTGCGAACCGAGTCGGCGATGGTCACGAACTGAGCCACTTCAATACTTGGGTCGGTGATCATGTCAGGCCACAGGTCTTCAAGCTTGTCGAAGTGCCGGGCGGCGGCAAGTTGCTTTGCGTCATCGATTTTCGTCATGGCCTATTATAGATGCGTGGTTGAAAAGTTCAATATGGACGTACCCTGAATTTCATTACATTGTTCCATCCATAGATGACCAGATATAGTAATAAGGAAGCAGGTACATGGCCGGTTGAAAAAGCAACGGGCCAGTCAAAATTAGACTGGCCCATTCGAGTATTGAATCACTATTTTTTTGTTTCCTTCGGTGCTCTTCTGATCAGCGTATATATTACTCCGCCGAGGCTAATACTAAGTGCAATGTAGATGATCACAAAACCGAGAGCAAAGACCGGCTCTCCGATGACGAATGCGATGATCGGAATCAGCATGATCGCGAGCCAGCCAACACTGAGCTGACCAAGCTTACTTTCCACTTTCCAGTTGAAGCCCTTGCAGACCCGCTCACCGACTGTCAGGGCGAGAGCGGAAAGACCGAACAGTGTGGCCAGGATGACCGCCAGGGGTAGCAAGATGATCAGGGGGATGCCGATTATCGATACGGCGAGTAGCACGATTAGCGGAACGAACAATAGCTGCATCGCGAGGCCGAGCCCGACCGATGCCCATACGCTCTGCTCAATCTTCATCCTCACCTTGTCCACGGCAATCGGGAATATGAGGGCCACCAGGATATTCAGAAGATAGAGAACGACCAGCATACCGAGGAATACTGCTCGAGGAAAGACCTTAGCGCCGGGCAGTATTCTTGGAAGTCTGAAGGCCCGGCTGATGCGCGGCATGACTTTTTCCAGAGCTTTAATCTCAACCGATTCGATATTGCCTTCAATCACTGCGTGCTCGTCGCGTTCTACTGTGCCGCCGACCATGCTGATATCACCAGTGACGACCGAGCCAGAATCGAGTTTGACCGTGCCGCCGATAACATGGAGTTCGCCTTCGATCCTACCAAGATTCTTGATATTTCCGCCGAACACGGCAGCATCGCCGCCAATGACGCCAATAATCTCAAGGTTGCCACCCAGTACCGCGACTTCACCATTAACCGTTCCATTAACTTCTACGGTGCCGCCCATGACAGCCAGATCACCGTTGATCATCCCATCGATTCTGGCGTTGCCACCGGTCACAGTAACATCCTCGTCGATCGTCTCGCCTTCGAGCAAGTGGTAATTTCCGCTGAACGTGACTGCGTTCAGGATTGCGCCAAAGATCTTCAGATCGGAGATTTGCCTGTTCAGATTAAAGTCTGGTATATCGATTTCATCGACCAGGGTCGCCTGTAAATAGAAGGGTTTATCTGGCGCCGTACTTACTTCATATGCTGGGTCATAGTAGTATCTTTCGGCCGTGACCTCAACCCCTGGGACCATGCCAGCCCAGGCAATGTCCTCTCGGTCATACCTGACTGCTGTGACTTCGACCGCGGGCATTAGACCGCTCCAGGCCACATCTTCGCTTGCGTACCGCGTAGCCGTTACTTCGACCGGCGGTAATTCTCCGATATGACCTGCAATGGTGGTAACTAAGATCAATATTGTTGTCAGGCTCTGCATTTTGCCTCCTTTTGTAAAGCCCTACCTAATAAGTAGATAAATAGAATACTGAAGACCAATCCAGTCACAGGGTGTATGGAGCTCAACGATGTTTTGCAGAAAGGCATAACAACCTGGCTTAGCGAATCTAAGAACAATTCAACTCCTTCCACTATCCTTACCATGGCCGGGAATGACGTGGTCAGCCAGCCGATGATCTGTGCCGGGAGAGACGAGTAGGCAAAGAGCAGCAGTGCGGCTATCCAGGTGCCGGCAAAGGCAATGCCTGCTTTAGTCCAGGCAAAACGTCTTCCAAAGCCTAGCCGGGCAAGGATTCGACTATTGAAATCGCGCTCAGGATGCAGTTCTTCCAGCTGGTGAATAAGTCTCGTTGTCTGGGATATTTCCTCGTAAAACAAAGCACAATCAGGGCATTTTGCCAGGTGATCTTCCAACCGCGCGCTGTCTTTTGGCTTGAGTTCGCCGTCCAGCCTTTCTTGGATTAGTCGTTCTATCTCTTTATGTTTCATCATTAGGTAATACGTAAGATAGGCCAGTAAGTTTCATGTTTTCCGCGATTTGTCATGGATAATGCTCTGAAGTCGCTTACGCGCCCGATGCAGCCTTGTTTTAATCGTGGTTGTCGGTAGACCAGTGATTTCGCTGATCTCTTCGTACGAATGTTCCTCCTTGTGGAAGAGCATGACAAGCTCACGGTCAACTGCTGGAAGTTCCATGATCGCTTGATCGATTTGCTCGATTTTGCGTTTCTTCTCGTAATCAGCGACCAGATCCTCGCTACTTGCATGCCATTCATCGACATACTCAAAATCGATCTTGGTCTTTCTAAAATGGTCCATGGTCAAGTTGTGGGCGATCGTGAAGAGCCAGGTGGAGAACTGCTTAGAGGTATCAAATGATGCGAGGGCGTTGAAACACTTGATGAAGGTATCAAAAGTAATATCTTCTGCATCGTGATAATTCTTCACCATGCGGTAGACATAGCTGAAGATTCTACCCTTGTACAAATTCAGTATCTTATTATACGCGTTTTCATCGTTTGCCAACGCGCTTTGTATGAGAATGATGATCTCGGCGCTCTTTTTCATATATGATGAAGTGATAAGAAAACAAAAACGGATTTCTGCTGATTCATTATACACA
>JBFEPB010000016.1:0-12057 GCA_041550295.1 bacterium
ATTGAGTAGGATAACGTTGAATATTGTGAACCCGATCGGGATTGCGACCCAGTGAATCAGCGAGGCGATGCGAGCCGTCTGTAGATAAAAACCCACGGCCGGCGGCAGCCAGCCGTAGCAAAAAGCGATCAACGACTCTCCAAGTCCGGTGCTCACCCAACGTAGCGGCCGCGCCGAATAGAAAAAGCCGGCAACGATTCCCAGTACGCCGAACGGCAAGGTCCAGGGACCGGTCCTGTAAACGAATTGCAGTACCAGACCAACAACTAATGCCAGAGACAGACTCGCGATCGATGCTGTCAAAGCGACCTGCCTGGTCAATACCCCCTTTTGCACGACACCAGAACCACCAGCATACCTGCTCGCTTTGTTTTTTGCCGAAAGCGCATCTTCGAGATGATCCCAGTATTCGCCGCCGTAATACGTCGAAAGCATGATAAATACGACGCCGCTCGTCCCCAGCAAGAAGACCTGGAAATCAAACATGCCTTCTATACTATGCGCAAGCAACGTCCCAAGAACAAAAGGTAGTATTCCTACAGTATGAAAAGGTGGCCGGGAAAGGGCGAGCCAAGCCCGTATTCTTGTCATTCTTTTGTACTTTTTTTAAACTAATAACCCCGCTTCTAGATCAATAGAAGAACTTCCTGCGCTTAAGCATCTTTGATTCTCTGCAGTACGATCTTTGTTTTTATGCCGTTGATGTTCAGTACCTGTTCAATATCACCCTGTGCCGGCAGAGCAGAAACTTCCATGGCAAGCGTTTCATTTTTAAGATACTCAAGATTGTCATTGATGGCGTCCCTCAATTTCGCATCGGCCTCGTAGAAGATCTTGATCCTGTCGACCAGATCGAAATCAGCCTCTTTGCGCATGAGCTGTATCTTGTGAATCAATTCCCTGACCAGCCCTTCGTTCTCGAGCTCGCTAGTCATTTCGGTGCAGACGGCAACGCCAAATTCATCCTCGGTCGCGATCGACCAACCAGATTTCTCGACCTTCTCAATATTAACATCATCATCAGACAGTTCCAACAATTCGCCATCGATCTCCCGTTTCAGGAATTTGAACTTGATCAGCTTCTGTATGTCCTGCTGATCCAATGATTTGATCCAATCCATGGCTTTGTTCAACCTCTTGCCAAATTTTGGACCCAAACGATCAAACTGTGGTGTTACACTGTACTCAAAAATCTCTTCGAGGGCATCAGGCCCGGCCGAACTGAACCTTTTTATGTTGAGTTCTTCGAGAATGATCGCCTTATCATCTTCGGTGAGTTCCGTATCGTCTTTCGGTATGTTTACGGCTATCGCGGACAACGGCTGCCTGATCTTCATATTCGCTTTATTCCGGGCTGAGCGGCCGAGCGAGACAATCGTCCTGGTCAGAGCGATCTCGCGCTCGAGCTTCTCATCTATCAGATGCACATCACATTCGGGGAAATCACAGAGATGGATACTTTCCGGCGCCTTCTTGTCGACCTGCACAACGAGATTCTTATATATCTCTTCGGTCAGGAACGGCATGATCGGCGAGATCAGTTTGATCAGCTTTACCAGGCAATCATACAGAACTAGGTATGCCGTCATCTTGTCTTCATCGCTTTCTGATTTCCAGAACCTCCGGCGGTTACGCCGGACATACCAGTTGGAAAGATCGTCAAAAAATCCCTCGGTAGCCCTGGCAACCGAAGCCACATCGTATGACTCATAGTGCAGATCGCATTGCTTGATCAACGAAGCCGTGCGCGAAAGTATCCAGCGGTCCAGTTTTGCCAGCTGGTCTTCATTGATCTTCTTGCCAATGGGATTGAAGCCATCAATATTGGCATAGGTCACAAAAAACGAATAAACATTCCACATTGTCAGCAGAGTACGTTTGATCTCGCTGGCAAATCCATAACCGAAATTCAAATTCTGTACTGGATTATGACGGACGAACAACCAACGCATAACATCTGCGCCAACTTTCTCCGCAGCCTCGTCCGACCATATCGCATTACCCTTGCTCTTGTGCATTTCCTGACCGTTCTCGTCACGCAACGAAGCATACCCCATCAGCACCTTGAACGGCGGCTTCTTCTCCAATACCGTGCTCATCGTGAGTATCGCATAGAACCAGTTGCGAAACTGTCCTGGAAAACACTCGCTGATGAAATCGGCCGGAAACCACTTCCGCCAGTATGTTTTGTCAAATGGATATCCATTGTGAAGGTCATACATATCATCCGGCGGCCTGATCGTTGAATAGGGAACAATACCTGCATCGAGCCATGGGTTGCCGACATCAGGGATGCGCGAAACAATTTCACCGCATTTATCGCACTTGACTTTGATCTTATCAATCCATGGACGGTGTGGAGAATTGCCTTCGAATTCTGCCCAACCTTCAACTGCTTTCTCCTTCAATTCGTCCCGGCTGCCGATGACCATAAAATGACCGCACTCGCATTTCCAGATTGGTAACGCAAGCCCCCAGTAACGCTTTTTCGAAACACACCAGTCAGACATGTTCTTCAACCAGTCCAATTCCCTGGCCAGACCGAATTCAGGAATCCATTTCTCAACCTTATTCGCGACCTTGGCGATTTCATCACGCAACGTATCCATAGAAATGAACCACTCATCAACTAACCTGAAAACAAGTTCGCTATCGCAGCGCCAGCAGACCGGATAACGGTGGGAGTAATCGCTCACCGCATAAAGGATATCCCGTTTTTTCAGATCTTCGATGATCCCTTCGGACACGTCGCCCACACTCTTGCCAGTGAGCCAGTCAAAACCTTCTATATATATGCCCAGTTCATCGAGCGGGGCAATCGTCTTGAGCCCGTATTCCCTGCCCAGCGTAAAATCTTCTTTGCCGCAGCCGGGCGCAATATGGACAAGACCGGTGCCTTCGGTCTCGCTGACCTCTTCCCAGGGAATGACCTTGTGAACCACATCTTTCTGGGCCGTCAAATAGTCAAATGGGCCCGAATAGGTCAATCCGAGTAGCTCTTTGCCCGGTAGTTCCTCGAGAACCTCGTGTTTGCCCTTAAGTATGTCAGTCAAATTCTTTGAAAGGTAATAGACGTTACCATTATTTTTCACCTTAACGTAAGTCATTTCAGGATGAACGGCAACGCCGCTATTAGAAGTTAAGGTCCAGGGCGTTGTTGTCCAGACCAGCAGATACTCGTTCGTCCGGCCAGTTATGGGGAAACGTACGATGACCGCCTTATGGGTCAGCTCTTTATATCCCTCAGTCGCGATCTCCATGTCGCTGATCGCGGTACCGCAGCGTGCACACCAGGGCATCACATCGACCCCTTCATAGATGAAACCGCGCTCGTGACATTTCTTCAGGAAGTGCCAGATCGTGTAGTTGTTGATCTCGCTCATCGTGTAGTAGGAATGGCTCTTTTTCAACCAGTCCTTGTCATCCATCGATGTCTTCCAGTCTCCCCAATCCATCCACATACCGACCCGGATCGAAGATTCAGTCTGAATCATTGAATACTTATGGACCCGCTCCCGACACTTCTCGACAAAACGGTCGATCCCGTATTCCTCGATATCACGCTTTGACTTGAACCCGAGTTCCCGCTCCACCTCGACCTCGACCCACAAACCCTGGCAATCAAATCCATTCTGATAGCGCTGATCAAAACCCTTCATGGTCTTGTAACGCTGGAATATGTCTTTGTAGGTACGACCCCAGGCATGATGCACTCCCATCGGGTTATTAGCCGTTATTGGCCCGTCCTGGAACGACCATTTCTTCTTGCCCTTATTTTTCGTAATATATTTAGCAAGAATGCCCTGATCATCCCAGAATTTCTGGATGTTGTGCTCAAGTTCAGGAAAATCAAGCTTTTTCGTGACTTTCTTGAAAACCATGTGTGTATTATAGCGCGTTTTGTACTTTTGTCAACTCAAGGGGGTGCCGTATAAGTTTGACCGCATCTTCACCGATCAATACTCGGCGCGGTAGATCTTGTAGTTACCTTCTGATTTGCTCAACCAGGCACGGACCGGCCCTGGCTTGACAACGCCGCCAAAGACCAGCGTCCGCTCATTCTCATAACGCGCCAGCACTCTCACGCCCAGACTACACCGGGCAAAAATGATATTATCATGCGCAGTAGAATCTATACTTACTTTCAAACCCCTCATCTGAACATTGATCGAGTCGACCTGCTCAAAAAAGAGTGCAATCGTCTCGACGAGCCGTTCGCGCGTCAGGTTATTATTGTCCGCATAGCCGGGGTCAATGTACTTCATGACTTCATCGACTGACTCGCCCTCCACTGCACCCTTCAGCGTCTTTATGTCGTTTCTCAGTCTGCGCTCTTCGGTCGGGAACCATAACCAGACAAGTATCACGACGATGATCACCAATAGTACCAGCAGATATTTCTTCTTCATGCTGACAGTATTAGCAGAACGCTTAGCCCGAAAAACAATACCGCGGTCAGCAATTTGATCACCGGTATCCTGGCGCTTAAGGTTTTGGTGATGCGCTGCGTTGTGAATATGATGGCCAAGAGCGCGAACAGGACCAGCGGGACAATGAACATTATGTTGTAAAGCACAAGGGAGAGGACTGGCTTGAGCTGCAATCCGGCTTTGGATATCATGAAGGTAATGGTCGGCAGATATATCTGTCCGGTGCAACCGAATTCAAGAAACGAAATCAACAAACCCGCGATAAAGGAACCAAACACAATGCCGCCGGTTGCGGTTTTCTCCTTGATGTCGCGATGGATCCTTTGTTTGATGCCCAGGGGTAACTGGAGGATCATCTTATCTAATTGACCTCTTCTTGCATAGATATAATCACGTATGCTCAATATTCCAAGGATAAAAGCAACGAGTCCGAAACAGATGAAAATGATCTTTGCGACGAGATCGTAGCCGGCCAGATACTTCAGCAGGTTATAAGCACCCACGCCGATGAGAAAATAAGCAATGAATACCGCAACGATAAAAGAGATCGCCATCAGTACTATGTCCCGGCGCCTGCGCCCGAGGAACAAGAGATAGCTGACGAAGAATATGATCGTGGCGAAGGCGCAGGGGTTGACCCCATCGAGCAATCCGGCAAAGGCAATACCTAACCAAGAAAACCGGCCAAATCGTCTGAGGATATCACTTTCTGCTTCCTGCAGCAAAGTATCAACTGCGGGGTAGCTGAGTTCTTCATATTCCTCGAACAAACGAAAAAGGTTCTCAGACGTTATCTCTTCCTTTAGTAAGTAACGCTTGCCGACAATGACCACTGGAACGATGAGTCTTTCTCTCTCGGGAATGCCGACTGCTGTAGACAGCGCTTCTAGCTTGATCTTACCGGAATCGGACAAAACGTCATGTCTTGAGACGTGAATGTTTCTGTAATTCTTCTCGAGATTGTTGAAGAGCGCCTCGAGACGCGCACATTCCCGGCAGCCGGGCTGGTAAAAATAGAGGATCTCTATTTCCCCTTTGACAGCAGGGAGGGTATCTTCAATTGGTTCTTTGACCACAGGAAGCTTTGGCCTGGGAAATGCCCTGAGCACGACTTCGAGCCTCGTGTACAAACTCTCGGGGCCATAAAACACCGAGTCGCCAATAAAGATCACCGGCAGGTCATCGCCGTATGTATTCTTTGCTGCCTCCATTTCCTCAAGCAACCGATAGTTTGACAGCATATCTATGTCATATTTCTTGAGGCTGAATACATATTTCTTCTGGAGATTTGGAATATCGACCAGGAGGTTATCCATGCAATGACCGCAGGAGGGCCGATAGAAAAAATGCATTAACGGACCGCTCTCTGATTGACTGCTGATCATTATGGCGAGCAATATAGAGATCATGCTTCTTTAAGAAAAAAATACTGTGGGCAACTGAATTGAGGGATGGCCGCTCGCGGTATTTGAGTCTTCATAGTCAAAATGGGTCGTGCAGGATTCGAACCTGCGGCCACCGGATTAAAAATCCGATGCTCTGCCAACTGAGCTAACGACCCTCCTCTTATTATAATTATTGCATACGCAGTGTCAATATGAATACGTTAACATCGTTTAGATCGTTATTATCGTTAATTTCGTCCAAACAAAGATACTTGATGCTTGATTCTTGATACTGGATAAAACACTGCTCCGTTTCTCACTTCGTATGCTCATATCTTCTAAGCGTCTAGTTTTTCCAGCGTAGCGTGTCTTCAGGAGCGAAGCGACGTGACTTCGGCGCGGCATGTCTTCAATCCAAACGGTGGATGTATCCTCAGAGACGTGATCGAATCATTAGGTTTCTGTGAGTCCCAGCTTTGTATAGTATTTCTTGTAAAAACTTCGGTAGGCACCGGTCTGGGTGTTTTTCAACCATTCACTGTTCATTCGGTACCACTTTATTGTTTTTGCGAGACCCGCTTCAAAGAACGTCTTTGGCTGCCAGCCGAGATCCCTCTTTATCTTGGCAATGGACAGGGCATATCGCCGGTCATGGCCGGGTCGGTCCTTCACGAATTCGATAAGGTCGGAAGATTTTCCGAGCGTACGCAGTATTCTTTTTATCACACAGATGTTTGCCCGCTCGTACTGACCACCGATATTATAGGTTTCACCGATCTTTCCCTTGTGCAGGACAAGATCAATTGCCCGGCAATTATCCTCAACGTATATCCAGTCCCTTACCTGCAAACCATCGCCATAAACAGGGATTTTCTTGCCATTCATCGCGTTGAATAGGACGAGCGGTATGAATTTCTCCGGAAACTGGTAAGGACCGTAATTATTGGAAGAGCGCGTGATAATCACTGGCAAGCCATAGGTACGGTGATAAGCCATGACGAGACCATCGGCTGCCGCTTTGCTCGCAGAATAGGGACTGGAGGGGTTGAGAACTGAGTCCTCTCGAAACTTGCCTCGTGCGATCGAACCATAGACCTCATCGGTCGATACCTGCAGGAACTTATCAACACCATATTCGAGAGCGCAATTCAACAATACGCCTACGCCGAGAAAATTGGTTTTAAGAAAAGCACCGGGTGTTGTGATGCTGCGGTCGACATGGGTCTCGGCGGCAAAATTAATGACTACTTCGGGCCTGAAATTCCTGAAGACCTTCTTCATTTGCGCCGCGTTAGCAATATCCGCCCTGACGAAACGATAGCCCTTTCGTTTCTCGAGTCCCTTGAGGTTCTCCAGGTTACCTGCATAGGTCAACTTATCGATGTTAAGTATCTTCCTGTTCGGGTATTTTGCTGCGAAGTACCGGATGAAATTGGAACCGATAAATCCGCATCCACCAGTTATGAGTACTTTCATTTCAGGATTCTTAAGGAATCGTAATTCTAACCATCCTTACGAGACCAGTCGTAAGGAATCTCAGGATCATGGGCAGGCCTGCGATGTTCATCAGGCTGCTCATAGTTGTAGCATTCAGTGACCACATTCACTATCATTACTTCGCTGTCGCTGACGCACTTGAAGCCGTGCCATACCTCCTTAGGGATATGTAGCAATATATGCTTGTGCTCGCCGACATAGAATTCGTTGATCAAACCACGGGTCAGGCTGTCTTTACGGTCATCGTAGAGCACGATTTTTGCCATACCTTTGAGCACAGTCATGTTATCATCCTGAAGTTTGTGGCAGTGCCAGGCCTTTACAACACCAGGATAAGCAGTGGTGATGTAAACCTGTCCGAATTTCGAGAATTCCTTGTCATCAGCGCGGAGTATTTCCATTAATCTGCCGCGCTCATCCGGGATCAATTTCAAATCCCTGACTGTCACACCTTTTATCATTTCTCTGTTACCCATGACTGCTCCGGTTACTTGATTATCTCTACATAGCTTTGATCCCCCAGAACGAACTTATGCGTTCTCGGAGATTCATTGATCTGATTTATCACGACATTCTTCCCGAGGATCGAGCGGTCAATTCTGTTTTCCAGATTACGTATCGTCGCACCATCCATAATTACGCTGCATTCGACCTCGGAATTCTCGATCGTCACATTGGCACCGATCGAAGAAAACGGCCCGATATAAGCACGCACGATCCTGCTGTTCTCACCGATTATTGCCGGACCACGCACTATGCTTTTCTCGACCACGGCCCCTTTCTCGATCACAACCCGGCCGTTAAGCGTAGAGTCTATAACCTTGCCCTGATTATCAGGTTCGATGTCCTGCAATATCAATAAGTTCGCGTCGATAATATCCTCGGGCTTTCCAGTATCCTTCCACCAACCCTTAACGGTCTGCGACTGTACCCGGTATCCGTTATCGAGCAGCCACTGTATTGCGTCGGTTATTTCTAATTCATTACGCCAGGAAGGCTTTATGTGCTCGATCGCGTTGTGGATCTCTTTGTCAAAGAGATAAATACCGACCAATGCCAGGTTGGAAGGAGGTTCTTTCGGCTTTTCAATCAATTTTGATACGCTACCATCGCTGCCCACCACCGCGACCCCAAATTCCTGCGGATTGTTGACCTCGGTCAGTAGAATTAATGCGTTGGGCTTGTTTTTTTCAAACTGTCTGACCAGATCAACCAGATTTTCTTTCAGTATGTTATCACCAAGATACATCATAAATGAATCATCACCCAGAAAATCGTGAGCGATCTTTATCGCATGAGCAAGTCCCAAGGGTGATTCTTGTTGGATGTATTGGATCTTTATGCTCCACTTTTCTCCATCCCCGACAGTGCTGAACACTTCTTCTCTGGTATCACCAACTACTATCCCGATCTCTTTTATGCCAATTCTTACGAGTGCTTCAATACCGTAAAAGATGATCGGTTTATTGGCGATAGGAATCAACTGCTTGGCACCAGTATAGGTCAACGGACGAAGCCTTGTACCGAAACCACCGGAAAGTATTAGTCCCTTCATTTTAGACTGAATTATAGCAATAACTGATGAATAATCAAGACTTGCGTACTAAGAGTTTGATAAAATCATTCAGGGCATCCTCCCAGGTTTTCATTTGGGAAGAGAACAGAAATTCGTAATTGTTCGATGACAGCGGCGAGAACCGAGGGCGTTTCGCCTGCAGGCTCAATTCCTCTGTTTTTATCGCCCTGATCGTTGTTCTGAATCTCATTATTTTCTTGGCTCGCAAGACAAAATCGAGCCATGAAGCCACGCCTTTATTCACGATATGATAAGTCCCATAGTATTCAGATTTGATCAAACGCAGTATCGCATCGGCCAGATGCTCGATATAGGTCAGAGAAGCGAACTGATCACAGATAACATCGATCGAACCGGGTTTTTTCTCTGTACTCAGGAATTTCGAAATATACGTTTTCGAGTTCTTGCCAAAAAGCCAGGAAGTACGGACAATGAAGTAAGTATCGCAGACATCTTTTATATACCGTTCGCCCAATAGTTTTGTGCGGCCGTACTGATTGATCGGATTCGGTTCGCTATATTCAGCATAAGACTCTTCCCTTTCCCCATCGAAGACGTAGTTAGTGCTGGTATAGAGCATCTTGGCACCGATTTTATTCGCGATCAGTGCCAATCCCATGCTGCTCAATGCATTTACCCGAAGAGCGGTTTCTTGATCGGTTTCGCAAGTATCAACATCGTTCACCGAGGCAAAGTGCAATATGACGTCAGGCTCGTAGTCCATCACGACTTTATTCATCTTCTTGAAATCGGTGACATCGAGTTGCTTGATGTCGGTGGCAAGGAACTTGACTTTCTCAGCGTGCAACAGACGTGTCATTTCCTGGCCCAGAGCTCCGTCAGCGCCGGTGATGAGAATTTTCACTGAATCATTATAGCTTTGAGGAGAGCATTGTCAATTAATAGTTTTTCTTGACTTTTGTGTGATTCTGGAGATAATAGCTCCGACACATAATTTGCTGTTGAGGATTTATATCTGATTTATGAAGACTGGCTGATTATCGAAATAAATCGTCCTGTCTTGAAGCGAGCGAACATATCCAGGAGTAAACAAGGAGGAAGATAATGGCAGACAAGGCTGACAAAAAAGCAGATCTGGCTGGACCTGGTATTAGTACCTATGAAGAGGTGGAGAAGATTCTGCCAAACGATTACCAACCACTGCTACCACCGTTGGAGCGCATGAACGCTCTGTACGCAATAAAGGACTATATCGAGAAGAACCTGTGTAAGGAATTGAACCTCAATATGGTTCAAGTCCCCTTGATCGTCACGGTGGAGAGCGGTGTCAATGACATGCTTGACCGGGACGGATCCAGGACCCCGATTGAGTTCAACTGCGGGCTGGGTCTTGAAAAGCCGATACGCGCATCCATTGTTCAGGCAGCGACAAAGTGGAAGCGGCCGGCACTGAGGCAGTTCAACTGTAAGGTTGGTGAGGGTATTTGCACAGACATGAGAGCAGTACGCAAGGATTACTTTCTTGATCATGACCACAGCAGCTATGTTGATCAGTGGGACTGGGAGCGCGTCATGACCATGGAGCAGCGTAACCTGGATTTTCTGAAGGATATTGTTAAGAAGATCTGGAAGGTTATCTATGGCGCAAACAAGTTTGCCCAGGAGCAGTTCCCCAAGTTGAAGACGACAAAGTACCCGGAAATTCCGGAAGAACTTACTTTTATCCATGCCGAGGAAATCCTCGACATGTTCCCGGATCTACCGCGCAAGCAGCGTGAAACCGCAGTTATCCAGAAATATCCCGCGATATTTATCATTGGGGTCGGCTATCCTTTGAAAGACGGGTACCCCCACGAAATGCGTGCAGCAGACTATGACGACTGGATCACCGAAGTGAAGCATAAAGACGGTACGGCAACCCACGGATTGAACGGCGACATCCTGGTATGGAATCCCGTCACAAAACGGCGTCATGAACTGACCAGTATGGGAATCCGGGTGACCAAGGAAACTCTAAAACTACAGCTCGAGATGGCTGGTCAAATGGATTTCCTGGAACTACCGTACCATAAGGGAATCATAAATGACGAGATCCCGTTGAGCATCGGCGGTGGCATCGGTCAATCACGTACTTACATGTACCTATTGCGCGCCGCGCATCTGGGAGAGGTAAGCGTTACGGTTTGGCCTAAGGTGCTGAAAGAGATCTGCGCAAAACGGAACATCCATGTGCTTGAATAAAGGAGTTAATCGAGTAACAAAAAAGGGGTGCTTTAGCACCCCTTTTTTTTGTAGGCGAAGAGTTACTTCATGATCACAAATTCAACGCGACGGTTCTTTGCCCTGCCTTCAGGATTATCATTGGAGGCGACAGGCTTTGACTCGCCGTAGCCGCGGGCAACAAGTCTGTCCACATTGATATTGTGGTTGAGGACCAGATACTGCATGACTGATCCTGCTCGGTCATTAGACAACTTCAGATTATAGGAATCGCTGCCCTTGCTATCGGTATGACCCTGAACTTCGATCTTCGTATCTGGATTACCCTCGAATACCGTTTTTATCGTCTTGGCTGCGCCGTCGAGTACTGGATATGATTCGGGTTTTATATCGGATTTCGCAAATTCAAAATAGACCTCAGGCAGAACGATCTTGAACTCCTTCTTGACCAGCGCTGCTTCGATTTCCAGCGTCTTTGCCGCTACAATCTGCACGGTCCGTTCGTACGGCAGATAGTTCTTATCCTCAGCAACAATGCTGACTTTATATGTTCCTGGAGTCAGGGTCTTCTCGATCCGTCCGATAGCCTTCTCGGCTGGCATCTCACCGATTGTCACATTAGCAGCAACCGGCTCCTTACCATCAATATCAATGATATTCACGATCAGGTTACCCACATCGGGTATTTTGGGTATTGATTTCAGTCCAATCGTAATAGGCGTGACTTCGCCAGCTTTGACTAGCAACGTAACTTCATAAGGCTCATAATCGGCTGCTTTCGCCTTCAACTCGTAAGCACCAGGATCAAGGTTCAGGATGTTAAATTGACCGTTGGCGTCGCTATCCATCGATTTGAATAGAGCGCCTTCTTGATAGATGCCCACATTGGCAATCATTCCAGCACCGCTCGCATCATCGAGAACCTTGCCGGCAATATCACCGAAGACCGGCGCGGGCATGAAATCGGCCGTGTAAGAAAAGCCAAAAA
>JBFEPB010000017.1:0-11808 GCA_041550295.1 bacterium
GCCCTTATGGACAGCAACGTTGAGGCAGTGATAATTAATACTGATAAGCGGGATACTGATTTGGATAGTGAAGAAGAAGCTGATTACGATCAGGCGATAAAATATCTCAAGCTTGGGGTCCAGGATGAAAGTACTAAATACTACCTGGGCCGGATCTATTACGAAATGGACAGAGACAGTCAGGCCTTGCCGTATTTGGGAGATTGCTCCTGGCCCGCCGCTTATTACTACCGCGGCAGAATTTACGAAAGAAGGGGCGATAACAGCCGCGCGATAAGTGTTTATGATTCGCTGCACCAGCTACGTAAGGGTTCTGAATATGCGACACGCGGGCAGAAACGAAAGGCTTTTCTGCTTGAAGACATCGGTGATACGCTCAGTGCCGTAAGTACATTCTTGGATATCGACGAGAGAAATACGAATTTCCGTGCCGCAATGCAGCTTTTGAAGATCGGTGACCTGAGCAGGGCAGTAACGATTCTCGGGCAGCAAGTCGAACCTGAATTCATATACTGGCACATGCGTTCGCTCGAGCGCCTCGGCCAACCGACCGATAGCCTGAGACAATATCTCGTTATGGAATTCCCACTATCATACTACACCCTCGTGAACTTTGACCACACGTACTTCCTTGATACCCTGCCATTGAACCTTTGGATAAGTCAGTTTGGCGACACCACAACCGAATTCACAAGGAAGGACTCCCTGCACGTGAGGAATGCGATAGAATTCTTTCTTCTCAACGAGAATGAGTATGCAGTGGCCGAACTACAAATGGTCAAAACGGACAACCCACAAGAGTTGATATACCTGAGCAGATTGTGCGCACAATACGGTGAAGATAAACAATCGATTCGGTACGGTCTTCAGGTCAAACGGCCGGCTGCCGAAAGAAATATCTTAAGACTACCGCTTGAATTGCTACGATTACAGTACCCGATCAGGTACTCCATAACCATTGCCGAGAATTACCAAGAGTTGAGCCTTACGCTTGCCATGATATGGCAGGAGAGTCTATTCGACCCTGTGGCCGTGTCCCCGGCTGATGCAAAAGGTCTGATGCAAATAATACCCTCCACCGCAAGAACAATCGCCCGGGATCTGGGTGTCGCCGATTACTCGTACGCAGACCCCGCGATCTCCGTCAGATTCGGAACGCATTATTTCAAAGAAATGATGAGTGAATTCAATTCGATTCCGCTCTCCCTTGCTGCCTACAATGCAGGACCGATGCGCGTCCGACGCTGGATCAAGAATGATCCAAATTCCGAACTCGAGGCATTCATCGAATTGATCCCTTATGACGAAACAAGGAATTATGTGAAGTCGATATTAGGACGTCGGGAGATCTACCGTTTCCTGACGGCCGGGCAGTAACTTTCTTTAGATCTTTTTCTTGAAAAAAATCTCGCGCGCAAGGAGAAATATCGCGCCGAGAGTAATGAATGCATCGGCAAAGTTGTAGGTGAACCATCGAACATTACCAATACCCATATCGATAAAATCGATCACATAACCGAAACGCAGTCGATCGACGACATTACCAAGCGCGCCGCCGATGAGTAAACCGAATACGATCAGACCAACTCTGTCCTTGAGGGTCAGTCCCACATAGATGAGCACGATTATGCCGGCCAGGGAGAGTACGTAGTTCAATTCGGTCGGGCCAACAGACAGACCGAACACTCCATACGGATTGAAGGTGAGTTTCAAACGCAGGATCGAGCCAATGATCTCGAGGGGCGGGTCCAAGGGTTTGAGGAAATTGACAACGAAAAGCTTCGTTATCTGGTCGATGAAAAAAGCCAGCAGCCCGAAAAGCAGGATCGGTCTGATGCTTTTCTTCTGCACCATCAAGCGATCGAATGATGTGGGTAATGCCCTATGAGCACTTGATGCACAACCTGGCCTGAGGGAGAAACTTCAATCTTCTTTTCGGTATAGGCTTACCGCATCGCTCACAAATGCCGTAAGTACCCCGGGCTATTTTTCGCAATGCATGATTAATGTCAAAAAGCGTATCACGCCTCGACGAAATAATCTGGGACGTTATCTCACGGCGCTCAGTCTCGGTGCCCTGATCAGCCATGTGATTGGAATAAGCCGCAAGGTCCCCGGATGTTTCGAGCTGTGTCTTGGCAATCTGATCGCTCTCATACTCAAGCTCACGGAGGATTTTCTGTCGTTCCTCGAGTAGAAGTTTCTCATAACGTTTGAGCTCGTCCTTCTTCAATTTCCTAATCATCTTGTTTCTCCTTCAACATGTTCAAATACGATCTCGCTTTAATATGCTGGGGGTCAATAAGCAAAACCTCCTGCCACTCTTTCTTGGCATCTGTAAATCTCTGTTGGCGGTAATAGCAGAGACCCAGCGTTGTCTTCGCTTCGGAGTAACTATCGTTCTGGGAAAGAATGTCAAAAAGTAGACGCTCGGCACCACCGTATTCATTAAGTTGAAGATAAGCCTTGGCGAGTTTCAACTTGATGTCGAGGAACGTCGGCGCAAGACCCGTCGCTTTCTCGTACTCTTCCCTTGCCTTTTCATATTCCTGTAACTCATAATAAGTGTCACCAAGCTGTCTGTAAACAGTCGCTAACTCCGCTTTCAACTTGGGCGAAAACCCTTTCTCTTTAGTCTCGAGTGCGGCTGCTTTCTCGAACGACTTTATTGCCTCCTCGAATTCGCATTGTTCATTGTAGACGATTGCAAGATTCACGTATGCCTCAATGTAAGAAGGGTTCAACTCGATCGCTTTCTTAAAACACTTGATCGCCTCGATCTGGTTGCCTGCGAGAGAATGAACGAGACCCAGGGCGTGATGTACGTCGGGGTAGGAAGAGTAAATGTGCACGACTTTCGTCAGCGCATCGATGGATTCGTTTATCTTACCAGCGTCACAGAGCTTCAGCGCGTCTGAGTATAGCCGTCTGGTCTCTTCGTCCATGCCGCATTATACTCATAAACAGGTTCTTGTCAATGTACTTGAAGCTCTTATGCTGGTATTCTGCCGTGTTTTGCTTCTACGACTGTATTGATACCACCTCGAGGACGGAATTCACCAACGACCCTTGCCCAGCGCGGCCGCACTGCCTTCACGAAATCCTTCAAGATGCGATTGACCGCGTTCTCGTAGAATATTCCGAGATTACGATAACCAAGAATGTAGTATTTGAGTGATTTCAACTCAACAAAATAGGCATCTGGTTCATATTCAATGGTGATCTTGCCGACATCGGGCATGCCGGTGCGGGGACATAATGAACTATACTCAGGGATTACAACGGAGATCCGGTAACCTTTGAATTGATTCTCGATTACTTCGAGCCGTGGCAATTCCTCTTTCAGCCCGGCGCGTGCATGTTTTTTCGTATAACCGGCCACGCTCAATTATAGAGGATTTTTTCAGAAAGTCAACGTCCTCCCACGCTTTGCTATCTTACCTTGATTACTTTCTGGACCGTATGATCCTCTGTCTCGATAAAATAAATGCCGTGGGTCATTGATTGGTCTGTTACATCACGGCCGCAAACATCATACACACGATAGGTGCCTGCGCGTGGCAATTCCATGTGTTCCCCAAAGATCGTCGCACGCCGTAAAGTGGTGACTGGCGACGTTACTTCGTAAATCGGCACCGGGGTGTCGATGTTACCGAAGATGTCACTTTCCCCGTCCCGTATCTCGGTCCAAACAACAAGAAAATTCAAACCCGATGCATCAACGCTGGCGTGCGACCGGTAATATGGCAGACTATCTGAGATCATAAAATTCCCGCTGATCATGGTGCCGTCGGGATGCAGTTTCTGACCGAATATCGCGTACGGATCTTCGCACCAGGTCACAAGTAGAGCGCTCCCATCATAGGCGATTGCTGGATCGAGCTGGTTGCTCGGACCGGTGGCGATGCGTAGCGGCGAACCGATCAACTCGCCATGTACTGACACGAACTGCGCCATTATGTCGAGATCGCTATAACCCGGACGCTTGTCTGCCCAAGCGACAAGATATCTGTCTACCGCAAACACGATGCTCGGATTGACATTATAATTAGCAAGGGTCGCAGCGATCCTGAAAACAGTATCCTCGGGCAGACCGAAATCATCGACAAATCTACCGTAGACCCCAAACGGCTCATCATTGTTGTACCATGTCACAAGGCAACGGTTACTATCGAACGAGATATCAGGTCGGTATTCACCACGCATTGCCCGAGCGCCAATAAAGCAGCACGTGTCGAGAACCAAGCCGGCCGTATCAACGCAAGCTGTTGTGACCCAGTAAAAACCACCTGTCGACCATGAATCACACCAGGCAACTACATACTTCGCACCGGTGTAGGCGATCACCGGATCCGCTTGTACCATTGGTCTGCTGCAAATATCTACCGAATAAAGTGTATCGCATGACAGAGTGACCCGCACTCCGATGATATCACCGTCGCTTCAGCAGTGGTTACGACTGACGACGAAAAGGTCATTCGGACCCCGGGCAACATCCAAACCATCCGCGGTGCTGTCACAGTATAGCAGTTTACCGTCGGGGTCTACAACACGGCCATCTAAGGTTACGCGCGCGCCGTAGATCGCAAATTTCTCATCGGTGAAGTAGGAACGGCGGTCGATCCAGAAGACATAGAATAGATCCTCGGCATATTCTACTTCGGTATAATCCTGGAAATCACTTGCCTTGCATATGGAGAAATCAGCTCCGAACAGCGCGCAGACCAGCGCGAAATCGCACAGCATGAAGTTCAATACCCGCTGCTAATAGCGTTCTTTGCTATAGCGCACCTGTAGTATGGACGGTATTGAACCGGCTTTCGCCGACGCTCAGTCAAAAGAATGCTCCGTATCCGGGAAAATTCCTTCTTCTACTTCCTTCTTGTACTGCTTCACGGCACGCCGTATCTCGTCACCAAGGCCGGCGTACTGCTTGACAAACTTGGGTGTGAACCCCTCGAAGAGTCCCAGTATATCATGCAGCACCAGGACCTGGCCGTCACAATGCGGGCCGGCACCAATGCCAATTGTGGGAATGTCGATCTTCTCCGAGATCCGCCTCGCCAGTTCACGCGGGATCTTCTCGAGAACGATCGAGAAACAACCTGCCGACTGAAGTAATCCTGCGTCTTCCAGCATCTTCTCTGCCGCTGCTTCATCAACGCCCTGTGTTTTGTAACCACCGAATTTGTGTATCGATTGAGGAGTGAGACCCAGATGTCCCATGACCGGAATACCCAGGTCGACCAGCCGCTTCACCGTGGGCACCATGGGTTCTCCGCCTTCCAGCTTAACGCCACATGCCCCCACTTTCAAGAAACGACCAGCATTACGAACGGCCGACTCGGTAGAAACCTGGAATGACATGAAAGGCATATCCGCGATCACCAGACTCTTTTTCACTGCGCGCGCCACTACTTTGGTGTGATACAGCATTTCTTTCATGGTGATGGGCAGGGTTGTTTTCTCCCCGGCAAAAACGTTGGCTGCCGAGTCCCCGACCAGTATTATGTGGATTCCGGCCTCATCCAGGATCCGTGCCGTTATGAAATCATAGGCCGTGAGACAAACGATCTTTTCTCCGGCCTTTTTCTTGGCAATGATTGTATCAACGGTAATCATGCTCTTGATAGAACCCGGCGTGGTTCCTTGAGATCCTTTATCTCATTGCATAATAGATCAAGGTCCCTTGGATTTGCCAAAAAATCGAAACCCTTGATGTTCACTATCAACATTGGCGACGAATTGTAGTGGAAGAAAAAGGTGTTGTATGCCTCACTTAGTTTCTCGATGTAATCGTACTCGATATCGCGCTCATACGCGCGGCCGCGCTGCTTGATCCTCTTGTAGAGCATTTCCGGCTCAGCCTGAAGATAGATGACCAAATCGGGCCGCGGTATATCAGCGGCGAGAATGGAGTAGATCTTGTCGTAAAGTGCAAATTCCTCATCACTAAGATTGACCTCGGCAAAGATGCGATCCTTAACAAAGAGGTAATCCGTTATGACGCGTGAATTGAAAAGATCGATCTGCGCGATTTCTCTCTGTTTCCGGTATCTAGACATGAGAAAATATATCTGGGTATGGAACGCATACTTTTTTCTATCAGCGTAGAATTTTATCAGGAACGGATTTTCCTCGAATTCCTCGAGCAGAATACCTGCGTGCAGCCTGTTCGCCAAAACATTGGTGAGGGATGTTTTGCCAGCGCCTATTACACCCTCAATTGCAATAAACTTGAATTCCCTCATCTTCCTCTCCTCCGGCATGCTCACTCAAAGTCTTCGCCGTACCCGGCGGACGGAAATCCGGTGCAATCTCCGACAGTATTTTGACCGCGAATCTACGATTAAAGAATTGTCGGTGAGGAACCTTCAGGTCCTCAGTATCGATGACAAGATCTCCCATGAAAAGAACATCGATATCGATCTTTCTGGGCTGCCATCTTTGATCGGTCGGCGTTCTGCCCATTTCGTTTTCAATTTTTTTCAGGGTCATCAGGAGTTCGGAACCCGAGAGTTCGGTCTCAACCTCCAGCGCAAGATTCAGAAAATCAGGTTGCTCAACAACTCCCCAAGGTTTTGTTTTGTATATTCTCGACTTTCTTAGTATCCTGATGCCGTGTTTCTCTATAGACTGCACCGCGCGTTCAAGGTTCTGCTTCATATCCCCCAGATTTGTCCCTAACATGAGAAAGATATTTCTCATTACTACTATTCTACCCTAAAGACAAACGTTGTCAAGAAAATTGTCGGCCTTACAAATGCATTCAGGGTAATATATCCAAATAGCTGCGATTTTTTTTGACTTCCTCGTAAGAGAAGAATACAACGCCGGCAAATGGCATGGAAGCCACCTGCCTGACCTGGGCCGCGATCTGATCAGTGCTCAAAACATAAACCCCGAGGCCGACCGCGACCTTATGCGGGTCATTTACCACCTTTAGTGTTTTGTTCAACGTTGCGCCGATATTTCTGCTGTATGCCATCAGACAGACATAGTCGACCAGACCCCTGTTCAACCAGAACGACCAATCCTGGTAAAAATCAACGGCCGCGCTTTGATAATCAGCCTTTACTGCAATCGATAACTCCACATATGGCTTGAGATTCTTCAGCCGCCTATTCAGTAGGGTAATGAAACCGGTCAACTCATCACGGACCAATGCCTGAAACCGGTTGTTCAGATCAGTGCTGCCCCAGACACTGAATCTCCTTTCGAAATCGGTCGATGCAAAATTCGCTGGGTCCACACAAAATGCCCGCATGAATTTACTTGTCAAAGAGACATCGTGGATGAACCGACGTGACGGGTAGCGGAAATAATCAAGGTGAACGCCGTCAAAATCATATTTTTCCAGCAGCTCAGTGATAATGGCCAGCATATAGTCATTAACCTGTGCGTTCGCCGGCGTGAGATAATACCCTTCAATGCCCTGCCGCTTTAATTCCTCGATACTATAGCCCAGGATCGATCTACCTGTTCTGTCCACTACATACCAATTGGGATGAAGATTGATCGGATGGCGGTGGTCCTTTGTCCGTGCTGCATAGCCCCATGAGTAGAAAACGTTCACCCAGGCAGAAACCTTGATATTCCTGCGGTGCGCTTCAGTCAGGAAATCCCTCAACCAACCGTCGTCGTATCTCTTCACGGGCGCATAATCCGAAGGATAATACGCCTCACCAAGGGCAAAAACCTGCAGAAAAACATGATTGAACCTGCCATCCAGTGTTGACAGGATTTTGTCATGGTCTTCAATCGACCAGCGCGGGATCCAGATTCCGCGGAAGTCAAGCGAGAAACAGAGTAACAGAGCGAAAGCAAACATACCATAATCTATTCAAAAAGGTTCGTGTGTCAATTTCTATTTGATTACCGAAGATTGTTTCTCAGCGTACAAAGGGCTGTCTGGTAACTATCATATTGACTTTATGATGAATTTACATAGAATATTGCAAAGGAGGACCAATGGGAGTACCAACGATTCTCGTCATTGTAGTAGTGCTGATCATACTCAGTTCAATCAAAGTTCTGAAAGAATACGAAAGAGCGATCGTTTTCCGACTCGGCAGATTCACCAAAGTCAAAGGCCCAGGTATCTTCATTCTCTGGCCAGGCATAGATAAGATGGCAAAAGTGCACCTGCGGGTGATCACCATGGACGTACCGCCGCAGGACGTGATCACGAAAGACAACATTTCGATCAAAGTCAATGCAGTCGGTTACTTTCGCGTCTTCGATCCTGCGAAGGCGATACTCGAGGTGGAGGACTTTCTCTATGCTACCAGCCAACTTGCGCAAACGACGTTGCGCAGTGTCCTCGGCGAATACGAACTCGATGAAATCCTCATGCAGCGGGAAAAGATCAATGTGCGATTGCAGAAAATTATCGATCAGCAGACGGATCCATGGGGCATAAAGGTCTCGACGGTCGAGATCAAGCATGTCGACATACCACAGGAGATGCAGCGGGCTATTGCGCGTCAGGCCGAGGCCGAGAGGGAACGCCGTGCCAAGGTCATCCATGCCGAGGGAGAACTCCAGGCAGCGGATAAAATCAACCGTGCAGCGAAGATTATCGGTGAAACAAATGTCGGTGTTCAGCTGCGTTTCCTTCAGACCCTTACTGAAGTCGCGACCGAGAAAAATTCAACAACGATCTTTCCTGTGCCGATCGATCTCTTCGCGCCTTTCTTGAAGAAACTTGAAAAAGAAAAGTGACGAAGGTTTACCAACAGAAGGGGCTGGACTATTTCGACCTCGTAGATAAGACATTGCGGGAACAACTGAGTATGAGCACGCTCTTCGGCGGTTTTCTCGACATACCGCCTGAGTCATATAATAGATTGCGCAGGCAACACGATCCAAAGCGATTGATCAGAGCAATGATCGAGTTAAACGGTTCTTGTTCAGATTACTGCTTGGGCATCGTAGATGTGGACATCTTTGTCGGCGAGATGAATTTCATCTTCGGTATCGCTAACCCGCTGCTCAGGTCAGCGATCGTTTCACTCTTCCGGTTGAATGGTCCGGAGTTAGAGGAACGCATGGCCAAAGAAGTAGTTCACGAAACCGGACACTTGCTGGGACTCGAACACTGCGACAGCCCTCTCTGTGTAATGCACTTCTCCAACACAATAGAAGATACCGACAGGAAGAACAAAAGTCTGTGTTTCCGATGCAGGAGGAAGATTGAAGTGTAACTATACCTTGTTCACTCCAGGCCCGGTGGACGTTCCAGATGAGGTTCTGAAAGAAGCATCGTGCCCTCTGATCTACCACCGCGAAAATGCGTTCAGTGAGCTATTCAGCAGTGTGACGGAAAACCTGAAGAAGGTACTTTTTGCACCTGAGTGTGATCTCTTTTTCTTCACATCATCGGGTACCGGCGCAATGGAAGCGGCATGCTCGAATCTTCTTTCGTCTAAGGATAGGCCGATCGTGGCGATCGGTGGCAAATTCGGTGAGCGCTGGCTAGAACTGTGCGATGCCTACCGCATCGATCCGATTGTCATCAGAGCTGATTACGGAAGGTCTATAGCCCCAGCTCAAGTCGACGAAGCACTCAGCAATGCACCGAAGTCAACGGTTATCATGACGACGCTGACAGAAACCTCAACCGGAGCGCTCAACGATATAAAGGGATTCGGTGAAGTGTCAAAAAAACACGGAGCCTGTCTCATTGTCGACGGTGTTGCCGGACTTGGCGCTGATTATTGCCCACAGGATGAGTGGCATATCGACGCCCTGGTTGGTGCATCGCAGAAAGCCTTAATGGCACCGCCTGGCATTGCCTTTCTTTCGCTGTCCAAGCGTGCACTCGGCCGAGCTAATGATTCTGATCTCCCGAAGTACTATTTTAATCTCAAGACCTACGAGAAATTCCGCGCGAAAAATCAGACTCCGTTCACTCCGGCTATCACCACATTATGCGGATTGAACAAGGGGCTTAACATGATCATGGAAACCGGACTGCAGCAAAACTTCGAGAAGCACAAAGCTATTGCCGAATACGTCAGAAAGAGGGTCCGGTCCTTTGGTTTCGAACTGATGCCTGACAACCCATCCAACGCGCTGACCGTGCTGAAGATGCCCCCGGGCAAAGACAGCACACGGATCATAACGGAAATGAAGGAAAAGCATGGTATACTGTTTGCCAACGGTCAAGCGAACCTCAGGGGCACGATCATCCGCATCGGTCATATGGGTAACTACACGATCGAAAAACTAAAGAAGGCACTGGATATTTTAGAGTCAGTCGCTGGCAAGGAGACGAACTAGAACAAAATGGCAAGATACGTGAAGATCGGCTATGAAGGTATTGAGATAGACCTGCCAGTACATGCGCTTTATATCTACCGCGGTACCGATCGTCTGGTCGACAACATATTCCCTTTGATCAACGATGGCATTGAGCGCCGCGAGAGAGTCGTCTACATCGGAAATGAGCGTATCTGCAAGATTTTGCGTAAGAATTTCCGGAACCGAATCACCACGGTCAGCCAAGCGGTACGCGCGAAGTCCCTGGTCAACTGGCTTAAACGTGAATATAAAAAACTACCCAAGAATCGTGAAGGTCTAAGGGTCCTGGTGGAAAGCCGTAATACTCACGTTCCCTTTGAGATTGGACTCGACGATCTGAGCCACCAACCAGACCATAGGATCTTTGTGCTCTGCATGTATGATGTGAGCACGGTCAGTTCTTCCGAGCTCGTCGAAACGTTGAAAACCCATCCTTATGTATTCGTCGAACATCTCATACAACCTAACTGTTTTTACTCCCGGATCAAGCAGCAGAATTGGCTCGACGCGCTTACGGGTGTCTTCAACAGGAAGTATTTTGACCGACAGCTAAGCACGGAATTGCAGCGGGCTTCACGCTACGAGCATAGTCTCGCGGTAATCCTGATGGATGTGGATGGATTGAAAGCGGTGAATGAAGAATTCGGCATCCAAGTCGGCGATAGTGTGCTCCAGCAACTGGCACGGATCCTCGAACGCAGCCTCAGGAGCGTCGATATCCTTGCCCGTTACGGCGGCGATGAGTTCGCGGCGCTGCTCCCCGAAACAAAGAAAACCTATGCGGTGAAAACAGCCCAGAGAATTCTGCGTAGCGTGCGGAACCATGATTTCTTCAAGGAAGATCTTCGGGTCAAAGAAATAAGCCTATCCATAGGTGTAGTGGGCTTCCCGGAAGATGCTGGTGGTGTCAAAGAAATGATCAAGAAAGCCGAACAGTCTCTCCGGAAAGCCAAGCGTCTGGGCGGCGGTGCGGTTTTCGGGCATGAATGACATAAGACCGGAGGGATATTACATGCAAATAAGGATACGGGTTGGTTCTCATTTTTATTTAGCAAAGTCTACGGAAAAGCGGAGGTAATATGCCAATTACACCCCTGGAAATCCGCAAGCAGGAATTCAAGAAGAAAGTGCGCGGCTATGATCCCCACGAAGTAAGGGAATTCCTGGATATGGTTGCCACAGAATTAGAGGAACTCTTGCGAGCAAATGCCGGCCTCTCCGAGCGAGTAAAGGATATGGATCTAAAGATCGAAGATTACCGGCGCATGGAACAAATACTGCAGGATACATTAACCACCACTCAAAAGGCCGCCGACGAACTGAAAAATGGCGCCAAGAAGGAAGCGGAGACGATTATCGCGAATGCGCGTGTCGAAGCCCAGCGATTTCTAAAAGAAGCGCAGACTGAACTCAGCAGAATCCGAGAAGAGACAAAGATCGTAGAACACCAAAAAATGCTGCTCGTCTCCGAGTTTCGCGGGTTACTTGAATCCTACTTGCGCC
>JBFEPB010000018.1:0-11510 GCA_041550295.1 bacterium
TATGCCCATCGATTTCAACTTCAAACCTGCTATCTCCTGATCGATCTCTACGGGCAAACGATAGACCTGATGGTCGAGTGCCGGATGGTTCAGTATATGCTCGACCGCCAGTGCCTGGTTGGCAAAGGACATGTCCATCACCATTGCGGGGTGACCTTCGGCAGCGGCGAGATTGACGAGCCTCCCCTCGGCGAGCAAATATATTTTTCGGCCGTTCTTCAAGGTGTATTCCTCGCAAGACGCCCTTATGGTTCGCTTCCGCCTGGATATTTGTTTCAAACCAGGTTTGTCAATCTCAACATCAAAATGCCCGGAGTTTGCGATAATCGCACCGTCCTTCATCTTGAGCATGTGTTCTCTCCGGATGACATTGATGTCCCCGGTCACCGTGATAAAGATATCACCTGACTTTGCCGCTTCTGACATGGGCAGGACCATATAGCCGTCCATGCGTGCCTCAAGCGCCTTGACCGCATCAACCTCGGTCACGATGACCTGCGCGCCCATTCCTTTGGCACGCAGGGCAAGACCACGGCCACACCAACCGTAGCCAGCAACCACGAAATTACTGCCGCTGATCAGGATGTTAGTTGCGCGCAGGATACCGTCGATTGTCGATTGGCCGGTGCCATAACGGTTGTCAAACAAATGCTTTGTCAGGGAATCATTGACCGCGATGATGGGAAAATTGAGAACACCATGCTGCTCCATCTGCTTGAGTCGTATCACGCCGGTCGTAGTCTCCTCGGTGCCGCCGATGACACCGCTCAGCTTTTGCTTGTGAACGGTAGAAATAAGATCTGCTCCGTCATCGATCAGGACTTCGGGCCTTCGTGCCAGAACCTGGTTCATATTGTCATAGTACTCCTTGCGCGAATCGCCCCGGCTCGCATATACGCTTATGTTCTCCATAACCAATTCCGCCGCCACGTCATCCTGGGTCGACAGAGGATTGGAGGCACACAATGCGACATCGGCTCCGCCGTCCCTTAATGTCCTCATCAAGTTCGCCGTTTCCGTGGTGACATGCAGGCAGCAGCCGATACGCCGGTTCTTCAACGATTTTGACTTTTTCATTCGATCACGAATTAGCTTCAGGACCGGCATCTTCGTATCCGCCCAGTCGATCCTTTTTTGGCCTTGCGGGGCGAGACCAATATCACGAATATTGCTGCTGGTCTTTTTTCTCACCTAACACCTGCCTCACGCTTGATTGCTTCCACCATGTCGCATAATTCCCAACTGAATCCTTCTTCTTCACGTCCGAAATGTCCGTAGCACGCGGTTCGTCTGTAGATCGGTCGCCGTAGATTGAGTTTGTCGATCATTCCCTGGGGCGTAAAATCGAAGAGTTTTCGCACGATACTACTGATCACTGTATCATCTATGGAAGATGTTTTGAACGTGTTGACTGAAATGGCAGTTGGCTCGGCCACACCGATCGCATATGAAAGGGATACTTCAACTTTTCTGCATATCCCTGAAGCGACGATGTTCTTCGCCACATAACGAGCCATATAAGCAGCAGAACGATCGACTTTGGTCGGGTCTTTGCCAGAAAAACATCCGCCCCCGTGATGCCCTACGCCACCGTAAGTATCCACCATGATCTTCCGCCCGGTAACCCCGGTATCACCTTGAGGGCCGCCCACCACGAAACGGCCTGTTGGATTGACCAGTAGTCTTGTTTTATCATCGACCAGGTCGCCTGGAATCACATCCTCGATCACCAGTTTCTTCAGATCAGCATGCAATTTCTCATTGTTCACGCCAGGATGGTGCTGCGCCGAGAGGATTATCGTCTCGATCCTTGAGGGTTTGTCATTCTTGTACTCAACGGTCACCTGAGACTTACCATCCGGGTGCAGATAATCCACCACGTTTGTCTTTCTGATCTCGGTCAGCCGTTTCACAAGATCATGTGCAATGACGATCGGCAGGGGCATTAGTTGCGGTGTTTCATCGGTTGCGTAACCGTACATCATCCCCTGGTCTCCGGCACCGCCGATGTTCACGCCCATGGCGATGTCGCCTGACTGTTCCTGGATCGCCGATATCACTGCGCAGGTATGAGCATCGATCCCCATATCAGCATCTGTATATCCTATTTCATACAGGAGCGAACGTACGATCTCAGGCAGATCCACATAGCAATCTGTCGAGATCTCGCCAGCAACAAATATCATACCGCGCGTTGCCAGCGTCTCACAGGCAACACGTCCGAACTGATCTTTCTCCATGATCGCATCCAGAATGGCATCAGAAACCTGGTCGCAGATCTTGTCTGGATGTCCCTCAGTAACTGATTCGGAAGTAATAAAGTAACTGTCCATTTTCCTCCTTATTGGGGAATTATAGACATATCATTGACAAAATCAAGATTCTATTGCCTCGAATCCTTTCCATTTTCCCGAATGAAGTATGACGGTGAACGAAATATTGAAATTCAGGCACCGCCGGCTCATCCTGAACCCCGGGTTAAACCTGAGCCACCCTGCATCAATCGACCGAAAATATCAAATCATAATTCACAAACATCAAAAACCCACCAAATCCCAATAATCCAATCCGGACAGCTTGGTGGCACTTTGGTTACGGAGTCCCGACGGCATTCGTGACCGTAAAACAAGATATGGGCGTATTGACAAATCAGTGATTTCGACTAGTCTCATCAACATGGTCAATCTTGTGAGAACGGGTGTGAGAGCTGATTGACATCGCAAACTACCATGTAACGGACAAATGTTTGATTAAAACAAGGGGGAAATAAATGGTCTACTTATGGGTAGGAGCACTCTTCTTAGCCAGTATCGGGGGCAAGATACAAGGTACAGTAGCGGACCAAAAGACCGGTGAGGTGATCCCCGATGCAAACGTGCTTGTTCTCGAGACGGAAATCGGTGCGGCAACCGACGGCAACGGCAATTTTTTCATGCTCAATATTGCACCCGGTGAATATACCGTTGAAGTCTCATGCCTTGGTTATGGTACGAAACGCGTGGAAAACGTGATCGTTGAATATGACAAAACCGCTCGTCTTAACGTATTGCTCGAACCCACTGCCATTGAAATATCACCAGTGACCGTAACGAGCGAACACCCGACCGTGTCCAAGGAAATGGTCGGCACCACGTATCTTGTCCGCAAGGACGAACTCTCAACCCTCCCTGTTGACTACACCGTTGACCTGATAGCCTTCCAGGCTTCAGTTGCACGGCGTGATACGGCATTGCACGTCCGGGGCGGCCGGGCGACCGAGGTTCAGTATATGATCGACAATGTCTCGATCATCGATCCGCAAACCGGCGCCGTGGCGATAAATCTCTCGAAGGGCATCATTGATGAAGTCATTTTCCTCCCCGGAGGATTCAACGCCGAATACGGCCGCGCCATGTCCGGTATCATCAACATGATCACCGCTCATCCTGCTGATTACTTGAGTACAAGGGTCAGGGGCAAGACCGAGCGGATAATGCCGGATGATTATTACTTTGGCCACGAGAATATCCAGACGACCCTGCACCTGCCTGTTAACCGCAGACTGAAGGGTTTTCTTGCGCTCGACCTCATGCATACCGACGACTGGGATCCCCGATCTCAAATTCTTCCTCATAAGGGACGCGATGACTACTCCTATTATGGCAAATGGCTTTATGATGCGTCGGCAAAACTCAAACTGGCGCTGAGCGGTGCAATGTCGCGCAGTCAGTTCGACCGTTATGAGACGCTATGGAAATTTCATCTGGATCACTACCGGTCTGACATCGACAAGGGAAATCTCCAGGCCATTAATCTGAGTTACCTGCCGGATTCCCGAAAATTCTTTGAACTGACAGTAAGCCGCCTCCATGCCCACAGAACATATGGTGTCCGGGAGGATATCGATTATACAACTTTTGACGATTTCGCTTTTGTGCCTTATAGTTCGCTGGAATGGTTACGACCCGGCCTGGACAATCCTTTCGGGGTCTATATCATCAAACCCTACTCTGCAGGAGACTATCCTGAATTCGGTGACAAAACATCACAGGTTATAAAGACCGCACTCAACACCGATGTCCAGCTCAATCAATATCATCAGATGAAAGCCGGATGCGAATATGTTCTACAGGATTTCAATAGCCTTACGTACTTCATAAGCGACAGCTCAAGCCAGCTTCTCGACGAGTACAGTTATCAACCGACCGAGTATTCAGTATATGTCCAGGATAACATCGATTTCGAGGGCGTGTATGCGAAAATCGGCTGCCGTTACGACTATTTCTCCAGTGACATTGAAGGGGTCGAGCCGAAGTACTACTTATCGCCGCGTCTTGGTGTGTCCTTCGAGGTAACCGAAAAATTCATATTTCGAGCGAATATCGGACAATATGCGCAACCGC
Source organism: bacterium (assembly GCA_041550295.1). Taxonomy (GTDB): domain Bacteria; phylum Hydrothermota; class Tepidihabitantia; order SM23-42; family SM23-42; genus SM23-42. The sequence continues at coordinate 4,383 of JBFEPB010000018.1, forward strand.
CCCTGTACGATTACATGTACAGCTACTACAGTCTCCTGCCGCTACCTTCTTATCTCTTCGGATACGTTCCGATCATTGGCAACCCTGAACTCGAGCCGGAAAAAACGAGAAGCTATGAACTCGGGCTGCAGGGTGAGATAACCCCCACTCTCAGCGCGACGGTGAACGCGTTTTACAAAGACGTGACCGATCTTATCGGCACCCGTCAGGTACGGCTGCTTCCTTTACACCATGAATACTTCCAGTATGTGAACATCGAGTACGCAAACATCAAGGGTGTCGAGACAATACTTGAGATGACGCAGGGTCCCTTTACCGGTAAGTTATCCTACACCCTTTCCTGGGCAAAGGGTACGAGTTCGTACGCCTCGGAATTCGGCGATACGATCTATGAAAGACCGGCCAGCGATTACTATCTCGATTTTGACCAGCGGCATCGTGTCTTTATCCAGGGAACATTCCACCTGCCACTGATGTCCCAACTGCACATATTCGGTTATTTCGGCAATGGGTATCCCTATACGCCACCTGATCCTGAGGGAAAATACGAATAGCGCAATTATGTCCGATTGCCGTTTCAACAGCAGGTCGACTGTCTCTTGTCGAAGACGTTCAAGTTTGCCGGAGTGGCGCTGAATCTGGATCTTGAGGTCATCAATCTGCTGAATCATCAGTACGAGATCACGCCCCATTATCCCCTGATAAGGGAACCCCATCTCTCTGATTTCCTGCTTCTTGATGATTATATTCCGTTTGACCGCACCGAATATTACAGCCCGGCAGCCGACGCCAACCACGATGGTATGATTACGCCGTATGAGGATTACTGGGCTTACGTCGCGCTGAGGGAGGCGACAGATGATGTCGTCTACGCCAATAGTGCACCGAGAAGGATCAGACTGGGGTTTTCAGTCAATTATTGAATAAAATCTAACGTTCTGAAAACAACATTGTCATTGCGGTAGTTCTCTGACCCGCGAGACAATCAGTCTCTTTGCGGTCATCGTTCTGCGAAGTTACTATCCAACCGATTTTGTCTATTGCCAAAGTCATTAATACGGCTAATATATGGTTGAAATGTCCAATCGAATATCCCATTTCTTGCATCATCCCATTCTTTTTTCAGCCGCGCCATCGATAACACAGAGGCTTCAACTTGCGGTGGAATCCTGATATGAAACAACTGCTTAAGGATATCAAGATCGCTGACCCTGTGTTCCTGAGAAATCTGCAGGTCTACCCCCTGCAGGGTCTATCCGGCAACGGCCACAGAATTCTCACGATCGAGGAAGTACTGGACATAGGCAGCGGCGGCTTTCAGGAATTGGACGACCCCAAGATCGATCTTATATCATTCGACAACAAGGGTGACGATCCGGTCCTGCTCCTGGACGGTGAGGAGATAATCGGCACGCTGCAGAACCGCATCGTCGCGGCATCGACATATATCGAACCCCGCGCGGCATGTGACATCGACGTGGTCTGCGCGGAGGAGGGTCGATGGAAAGAGCTTGGTGGTTTTACAACGGGCTACTGCTCTTATCCAGGGATACGCGCGATACTTTCAAGCCATAGCAAGAAGCGTGATGGTCTGCAGAACACTGTGTGGCAGGAGATCGACCGCAAACTGACCGTGACCAAGACGTTGTCGGCGACATCGTCGATGCATGACATATATAACAACCTCCAGGATGAGGTCAGCCGTTACGTAGAAGATTTCCACGGACTGGATCACGATACGGTCGGCTTCGTCGGAGTCGCAGGAAGGAAAATATTGGGCTGCGATATCTTTTCGGACGCCGCAACCTACCGTAAGTTCGAAAACAAATTGATGCGCAGTTACGCGCTTGACGCGATCGAACACCGCAGGGCCGGAGGAATGAGCTGTGATGTTCGGACGTTCCTAGAAAACATCGAAAAGACGATGGCCAGCAAACGCCGCCCCACGAGTAGACATCATCTCAAATTGAAGAGCACGGTTTTATCAGGACAGGGTATTTATCATAAGAGCAGCTTAATACATTTGTCCGCTTTTCCAGGGTAGTGCTGTTAAAGAACCTCGGTAAGTACGAGATAATCGAATGGCTCGGTGGAGGAAGATTCGGCGATGTCTTCCTCGCCCGGGATACGATCATCGACAAGCATTTCGCCCTTAAAATATCACGCATGCGCCGCGAAGACATCGCCATGTTGAAGGATGAAGCAATGCTTCTTGCTTCCCTTGATCATCCAAACATCGTCCGGTTCTACAATATCGATTTCATCGAAAACAAATTCGTACTGGTCATGGAATATATCGAAGGATACAATCTGCGCGATATCATCACACACGGCGGCATCGATATCAAAAGATCGCTATCGGTCCTTACTGAACTCGTCGACGGCCTGGCCTATGCTCACGGCAATAATGTGCTCCATCGGGACCTCAAGCCCGAGAACATTCTAATTTCAGAAAAGCAAGGCCGTTCTACGGTAAAGATCACCGATTTCGGCCTGGCAAAATTCATACGTGCCGATTCGATATCAGCATCGAGCGCTGGCACGCCGATATACATGGCGCCGGAATCATGGTCCGGAACTTTCAGTGATAAATCCGATGTCTGGAGTCTCGGTGTCATCCTTTACGAAATGCTTACTGGAGCACCTCCATTTCTCGATGATAATCTGGATGGCCTCAAACGAAAGATCGAGAAAGCCCGCTTCGTTGCCCCCACCGTCTTGAGACACGAAATCAGCAGAGACCTTGAGAACATCGTCCTGTCGTCGCTTGTCAGTGATCCGGCATCGCGCCCCGGTGCAAGGGATCTCATGGAGAGAATCAGTCAAATGGACCGAGGGGTACCAGGTAAAAAAGTTCGGATCGCCCAGAAGAAACCCGCGGAAGTACAACTCACGCCAGTTCAAGAAGAAGTGATCGCCTCGCTCGATGGCCCGATTCTTGTGCATGGCCAAGCCGGCTGCGGCAAAACCACAATACTCACCGAAGCCGTGAATACCCTGATAGCAGGGGGGACACCGATATGCAGGATCCTGGTTTGCACCTTCACCAACAAGGCGGCAAACGATATCAGAGAACGGCTACTTAAGAAATACCCTCTGGCAAATCATGACATGTGGTTGGGCACGCTGCACACGTTGGGCTTTCGGATTCTCCGGCGCGACGCAGAACGTTTGGATCTTGACCCTGATTTTGTCATCAAGGATGCCCGAAGTATTGTACAGGATATGGCCCTCGATGCGGGCAGACATCGGATCAATGCCGTGATGAGGCTCATTACGATGCTAAAGGCGCAGGGCATCGGTGTCCGAGATTTCGAACCCAAAACCAAGTGGGAGAAAACGTGCAAAGAGGTCTACCAGCAGTATGAAACCTACACAAAGGAAAACAGTATCCTCGACTATGACGACCTGATACTTCTCTCATGCCAAATGTTAGAGGAACACGCTGATATCAAACAGTACTATCAGAATATGTTCGACTATATCTTTGTCGACGAGCTACAGGATATCAATCCTGCACAGTACAAATTGCTCGGTCTCATATTTAAGAAGAATATCTTCTTCACGGGGGATGCAGACCAAGCGATCTACGGATGGCGTGGTGCGCAGAAAGAACTTATGTATGCTGTGCCCAGGGATTATCCTTCGGTGAAGATATTCAATCTGAGCCGGAGTTTCCGTCTTTCACAGGATATCATCGATATCGCAAGCAATTTGCTACAGCGCAAAGCAACCATCATTCCTGTCGGACAGAAGGGTGATGTTCTTGTCTATGCCGCAAAATCGGAGCAAGATGAAGCAGATTTTGTGGTAAAGGAAATATCCGAACTCAGAAAAGCAAATTTTAGTTATCGGGATGTTGTCATTCTCTGCCGGATGAATCAGCTTGCACGGTCTTATCAAGACGCCCTGGCCCGGGCTCGTGTACCTCACGTGCTTATCAGCGGCTCATCTTTGTATGAATGCAGCGACATAAGACCGCTTATCGACTACCTCGATGCGCTGAGTACCTGCACCACGGAGGAATTTGAGGAATTCTGCGCCCATGCAACAAATATTCTCAAGGTGCCGAGACATAACGCGCGGCGGGCACGAAAAGTCTACGAATACCATCACTCAAACTGGAAGTCTCTTGAACCGAGAAAATTGATCGAAGACATCGCTGATCTGATGGAACTGAGGAGCACCGAAGCAGATGAACTTAAGAGCCTGGCAGCGGCGGGTCAGCAACCACAGGACCTGCGCAGTTTCTTGAACCAGATAAGGCTCATGCAGGAACTTGACCTTGCTGAATGGAACAAAGATCTGGTCAGGGTCATGACCGTACACAGTGCTAAAGGACTTGAATTCCCCGTGGTCTTTGTGGTCGACCTGGTCGAGGACTTTTTCCCGCTCACCAAGAAAATGTCTTCGCCACACGAATTAGAGGAAGAAAGACGAGTGTGTTATGTGGCGTTGACGCGAGCTCAGCGAAAGCTTTATCTACTGTATGCAAAATGGCGTCATGGAAGGTATCAGCACCCTTCCCGGTTTCTCGTCGATATGTTCAGGGGTGCGAAGTAATTCATTGACCTTTATGGTACCGTGACCGCTTCCTGAAATAGAGCAGCGTAAGCAACGCCAAAATCAAGATCAGAACCAGTGCCGCCACTATTGTGTAGTTCCTCAGGAACCTCGAAGCCTCGTCCCATGTGGCGCCCACATAGAAGCCAGCTGTGATCAAGAATGCGTTCCACGCAAGCACGCTAATCGTGCTGTATAAGGCTACCCTACCTCTTTTGATCCCAACGATACCGGCCGCAAAACATATCGGCGCCCGCATTCCTGGTAAGAAACGGTTAAAAAGCAATATCAAATCGCCGCGCTCGCGAAATTTGTTTCTTGCCCGCTCGACCAGATGGACAGGGAATACCCGCCCCAGGAACGTGCGGGAAAGAACAGCGAGCAGTCCATCGCCATGCCTTTTGCCGATCTCATAGATCAAGACTATGCCGGTAACACTGCCTGCCACGGTCAGCAGGTACACGAGATACGGATCATAGTATCCACGTCCCGCAAGGAACGAAAAAACGAGGACAAAGCCGTCGGACGGATAGGGGGGGAAAATACTCTCAAGTGCTGCATTGAAGAGCAAGAATGAGTATACCAGAAGAATATCCTGTCTACTGATCCATTCGAACATATTGTTTCCGGTTAGAGGTTGACGTCAATCTGTCCACCGAGCCGTCGGTCTGAATCTGACGTGCGATTCACCGCCGAATACTTCATGCTCAGTTTGATTTCCTGGATCGGCCGCCACGCCACATAGATGAAGCCATATTGACCCTCGCCGTATAACATACGGTTGTTTATCACCCCCTGGAGATCGATCTCATACGCATAGATACGCGCCGCATAAGAATCCGTATCGAACATGCCATACCTTATCCTTGCATCGACTGTCTTGAGATCAAAACCGACTTCAAATGCCAGAAACACGCCTCTCTCCGTTTCCTCCAAGTACAAAGACTTCTCTTCAAAGCGCAGGTCAAGGAAAAGAAACCTAAGAGGCCTGAGGCGAATAAATGCTTCGGAACCAGACAGATCAATATCGTCTGCCCAGAACCTCTTCCTGAAGTTAATGCGGGCATCGAGTATTCCTAACTTTTTTCTCAAACTCAGCCTCAGGTCATGTTTTGTTGTATCCTCATCAAGTCGGTTGTCCAACGTCATGCTGAGCGCCGCGTCGACTACGGGTGAGTGATGCTCAATGTCTATCGTGCCGCTGGCATGGTTGGGCGAGACTTCTACGCCTCGGGGCGAATAGAACCCTCCGGGGAAATATTTGCCGGCGAGGTTGAAATCGAACCACGGGAAGATGGCGCTGAACCCGAACAAACCTCCGAGCCGGTTCCGCCAGGCACGCGCGACCTCACTGAAAACGACAAAGACATCACCGTAATGCCTGAACTCGATGCTCGAAATGAAGAAATCCGAACCGTAGAATTTCACCACCGAATCATCAGTGGCGAATGACGGATCATAGCGGCACAGGTAAGAACGATTGGCAATGAGTGTATTTGTCGTTTGATAACGCACGTCATATCCGAATATCTCCTCATTTATATTTTCTTTCCTACTTAATGAAAGGGAATCAGTATGCTCGCCCGAATCGTCGATCGAACGCGCATAACCCAGCGAGTCAATCAGGCCGTCGAGTTTTTGGTTGGAGTAGAAAAGGACATAGTCGACAAAGAAGGAATCACTTAATGCGGCTCCAAAGAACCCGCCATTCTCCAACGTCGACGTGAACGGTATCAGACCTCGTTCGTTCAGCATGATCCTGAAGTCAATACCCCGGAACAGGGAACCAACCGACGAGATCACGGCGCCGGCGCCCAGATCCAGATTGTATTTCCCTAAGGCAAAAACCCTCTCACCCTCACCAACCAGCAAGCCAGCCGCATAATGATCCAGCAGCTCGATCTCATAAGGATCCCTCTCGGTTATGACGCATACTTCATAGTCACCGAACCGCGCCTCGGTTTTCATGTAGTATTCGAGCGAGGGCTCAGCAAAGGGCAATTCGGTCCGGGCGCGGAGCCTCGAGTTCAGCTCCCTTTTCTCGACTTTCTTAACGCCGACGGTCAAATAGGGCATGATCATCTCAACGAGATCACGCTCGATTCCTGGCACATCGGCCAATTCTGCTACCGACCCAAAAGGACCATGTTCTTCACGGTACGCGATTATCTTCAAAATCTCGTTCGATGAAAGGAAGGAGATCTCTGCAAATTGGTCCACACCCGCAGTGTTTATATCGATAGGGCGGGTCCGCAAATACTCAAGATCCTGCAGCATCAATGCGAAATCGATCTCCTGTTCGGTCTTGAATATCGCATCTTCAGTCACGGTAAGAAAGAAAAGAAGGATGAGCATTACTGGATGAAACCTATGCCAAAGTCGTGTGTCAATCCAAGTTGCTGATGACGGTTTCCGGAATAGAGTAGACGCACACGCCCCATGATTATTTTGATCCCGTATTCTATGGTGATCGGCCTGGTAGTGAAACCTACGCACAAAAGCATACTTGTGTGCGGCGTCCATTCAACACCAGATCTGTAGAAAGGTAATCCCGTTTCGACCCCA
>JBFEPB010000019.1:0-11486 GCA_041550295.1 bacterium
CGGGTTTTGCCCTCTCCTTTCACGACGTTAAGACTATCATCAAGAGACGATTCGAGATTCTCGGTGATAAGAAGGATTTTATTGCCAACCTTTCAATCGCTGGAATAAAAATCCATCCGGATGAGTTCCCCCTCGAAAGAGAGAACATCGAACTCTTTGATTATTTTGAAAGAAGCGGATACTTGAAGAAACACATGAACCACTACGCTTTCGTGAACCCGATACTACATGGCGAAATATATGAATTGGCAACGCACAAGAAGAGCATGCATATCCGCTTTGCTGACTATTACTCGAGGCTTGGCGGACATGAAGAACACGCCGCTTTTCACTACCGTGAAGGTGAGAATTACAGAAAAGCAATAGAATATTTGCTGTTGTCAGCGCGTCAGGCGGTCCGTAAAGGTGGCTACGAATCGGGCATCGAATATTATAATCAAGGTCTGGAGTTATGCCAGCGCAAGAAGGACGCCGCAGAGCTCGAACTCATCATTGCTCTCAACGAAGGCTTAGCCGATGTCTATCGTGCTCTTGGCAGTGAAGAAAAAGCCCTCAAGTACTATAAAGTAGTGCTCGACAGCTACAAAGAAATACTCAAAGAATGATCTTTTTTTTCTGCTTGGGGTTGTTGCCGGACACCACCCTAAGTGATTCCGCTGACATCGTTCGTTACCAGGCGAACAGCATAACGTATGATCTGGAACGTTCTCTGATAATCCTGAAGGATTCATCATTCATCGCCTATAAGGACATAACCCTCACAGCGGATAGTGCCTATTATTATGTCGAAACAAACATGCTCGAGGCTTTTGGCACCTGTCGCCTCAAACAACTCGACGACTCCATACAGGGCGACTTCATAAAATACAATATAGAGAATCAAAAGGCCTTGATGACAAGCGGTAAAACGCAAATCGAAGAAGGTTTCATCGATGGGAAGGAAATCTACTGGATCGATGAAAAAACCGTGAACAGCTACGATGGGATCTATACCACGTGCAGCGATTCCCCTCCCCACTATTATTTCTACGCACCGAGGATGAAAGTATATCTCGGCGACATGGTGATCGCACGGCCCATTGTTCTCTACATACAGGACATCCCCGTCCTCGGCGCGCCCTTCTGGTTTGTGCCTATCGCGTCCAAGAGAAAGTCCGGTCTGCTGCCGTTTCGCGTAGGGAATTCACGCGTCTTCGGCAAATACATCAGGGGGTTCGCATATTATATTGTGATCTCGGACTATGCGGATGTCACCCTGCAGTTGGATGCAATGGAGAAGAAAGGAGTAATGCCGCAAATCGAGGGGGTCTGGGATTACTCTCCTTTTTCCAAAGGTAAGGTCTACGGCTCATACATTCGGGACACTCAATCCGAAAAAGTAAGATACAGCATTGAGGCACGTAATGTGTCTGAGCTCTTCCTTCTGGGGTCGAGTTTCAATTTCGACATAAAGTACGTCAGTGATAACAGCTACCGCCAGGATTACGCCGAGACAACCGCGATTTGGCTGGAAAGAGAGATATCTTCACACGCCACATTGACCCGCACGATCTCCGGATTCAAGAACACCGTCGCTTTTGAGCGGCGCGAGGACTATACTGATACGACAATAACCCACAAACTGCCGTACTACACCTTGAGCGGACCTTCCTCGATGCTGCTTTCCACCATAAACTATGCCCTTTCAGGACACATCAGCAGGGACCGGGTGACCACCAGCAGAGATACGAGCGAGGTGGTAGGAGCAAACCTCCACACCACGCCGACCGTACAGCAGAATGTTTTCAATATGCTATCGCTGTCACCCAAACTGGACCTTGATATTGCACTGTTCAATGAAGACACCTCAGGCAATCGGTGGCCGTACAGGTTCGGCTATTCATTTGCCACGACCGCAAGCACGAACTTCTTCCGTGTGTTCGGCATCGAAATACTGGGACTGCACGGTTTGCTCCACAAGATACTACCCAGCATCACCTATACGTATACACCAGCATTTGATTTTGGCATGTATCCAAGAGCGACCGGTATCCCGTCCTATGTCCATACTAATAGTATCGGTTTCGGGTTGAATCAGGAATTTGAAGCAAAGATCGGCGAGGAAATGAAGAAAAGCAATGTTCTACGTTTTAATATAAATGCTGGCTACGATCTTATCAGAGATTCCCTTTCCGACATCATTTTTCTGCTCTCGGCACCCTATAACCCTTTACCGGCTCCCTTCACCACTTTTACCACTCAACTCGACGGAAATATCGACCCCTATACGCAGGCATATTCGTATAATGTCACCAACAACATCGGCGTGAAATTCGATTTCCTCTCACTGAACATCGGGCAGAGCTATCGTCGCGGAGGCAATTATCAAATATGGTTCAATGGTGAAGTCAAACCGACCCGCAATTGGAGCCTGACCTATTCAGCCCGTTACGATTGGCAAACAAAGACCCTGGTGGATTACAGTCTTGGTCTGGCGCGGGATTTGCATTGCTGGGAGGCAATATTCAACTTCAATCAACTGGGCGACCAGTGGCGCTATGATTTCAAGGCAAGGATAAAATCGATCCCCGAAGTGTCGATCGGTAAAGGATTACTCGGCTATATTTTTGAGTGATTACTCGAAGAACCGGTCCCTATAATCAATGATCTCTTCCGGAGTAAAAAGCTCCTGGCTGACTTGCTGGAGTATCATCTGGCGCTTCCACTGTAACATTCCTAACAACGTCGAGTCAATGGTAACCTCTTCTTTTTGGTCACAGCGAATAATATATCCGATGTATTGTTCCATCACTGGTGCGGATATATCACCCTGTTCCAGGGAAGCCAGTGTGCCGACGAATTTATCTCCGTAGGTGCTGCGCAGTCCAAACAGGGTCTGACCACCGCTGTCAGCATGGAATCTTACTAACGTGTCCCTCTGCGCTATCGCTTCCATCGCGATCCCTGATATGAGCTGTGCATGCACACTATTCAGATATTCAGCCATTGCTTTTTCGTATGCCTGACGCGCGACCGTCGCCCGTACCCGGGGGGATGCTTCTTCCAGAGATGGGCTGCTCGCCGGGATCACCGAATCGAGGGCAAAAACATAGTACCCACCAAGACTGCTGAATGGAGGACTCAATTCCCCCTGCTTTACGTCTCTGAGGAACTCGGCTAATCCATCCAGGTTACGCACCGGGAAATTAAGTCCCTCGGTGTCCAGGGGATAGGTCTTTAGGATGTTCAAACCGAAATCCGCGGCGGCTGAATCGAATCCGATATCCTCGGCGGTTTCCATGAAAGACGCAATATTGTCGGTGATCTCGCCGATCGTCGTCCTCGAAACCTGTACGTTAGCCTTGACGACCTGCATTGAACCCCGACCCACTTTTTTCATAACCTCAAACCCACGCGCTCCCTGGACAATACCGGATACCTCTCCGGTCTTGAGTCCTTCATAGACGGTGCGCATGTAAGGTTTCATGAGATTTTCGTTTTCGAACTCGTAGTCAATGGTCGTGTCATCTGAAACCTCTCTTGCCAGTTCCGTGAAATCCTCACCTTCCTCCACCATGTCGAGAAAATCCTCGAGACGCTGCTTGGCTTCAAGCGTATCATAGGACGACGGCTTACGTTCATAGAAAACGTACTTCAGGATCTTGTATTCGGGAGTCGCAAACTCATCCTGATGCGCTCCGTAATAATCCTTGACCTCTTCGTCGCTGACCTGAACAATGCCACGCATGTTGTTGATCTGCAGGCTCAGAAAAGAAATTTCGTATCTACTGCTCATTCCAGCCAGCGCAATACTGTCCTCGAACGGCGAAACCCAAGCCATCGTCGCGATCAGTGACCGCAGTTTTTCCTTCGGCAGGTTCTCTCTTAATTGCATTTCATACTGATACAACCACTGCAGACTCTGTGGCGACTGGATCAACTGATAATATTTGTTCCAGTCGAAATCGCCATTCTCGTCCTGCATGAATTCTGATTCATAAACCTCGGGTGGCGGGTTGTTCCGAATGATCTGCCAGATCTCCTCGTCGTTCGTCCCTATTCTCTCTTTTCTGATGAGTTCTCGCCAGATGACCTCATCAATGAGCATCCTCCATATCTCATCCGGGGTGACGTTTTTGTTCTCCGTTTCCTTGAGTGTCGCAAAACGTCTGTAATCCTGGTACGACACGGCCTGGTCTCCGATCTTGGCGATCTCTGTCTCAGGACGGTTTCGTATGCCGGTAATATCCAGCCCCCATTGGAAAAATATTAAACCGGCAAAACCTGCCAGCGCGATAAATAACACCAAACGTGTTTTCTTCCGCAAAGTTTGCATCATATTAGCCTCCTAACTGAAATTTGACTTTAGAACCGTTGAGTGAGGGAAGCACTTCCAGACCATTTGAAACAACAATCGTCTTGAAATCATCACCCCGTTCTTTTTTCACGGCGTCAATACCCATTCGTATGTCTCCAATGGGTAAGAAGTTCAATTCACGCACTTTCGACGGGTCAAGATCCGTATACGCATAAACACGGTAATGCTTGAGTATCTTCGCCGTCAGAAAAGCACGATGTCCACCCAATTCTATCCTATCCTCCGGATATTCCAGCAGTTCATCGATCTTGTGCTCGAGCATCAGCCGCATGAATTTTTCATTACCGAAGCCCTCTCCGCACTGACCGACGAGAATAATACTGCCGTTTTCCTTGAGGGCGAATAGGGCGAGGTTCATTGATTTATGAGTATGATAGAAATCCCGGTCATTTGGATAACCGCCCGCCGACACGATCACGCAATCCGCGCGTTGCGGTATCCAACTCCTGCGCCTTCCCGTAAAATACTCCACCGCCTCCTCAAAAGCATGAGCAGGATGTCCGCAGAAAACCTTATCCGTCTCCCGTTCTGGTGTCTCCACGACATTCAAAAGGTAACCAACGTTGAGTAATCCAGCGGCTTCAGCCATTTCTTGAGCAATGACATTTTCCCTGATATCACCAACAGACACACCATTCCGCAGAAGCTTCTTATGGTTGTTGCGTATCGATTCATACGATGCTACGCCGGGCAGTATGGACTTGCGGCCGCCCGAAAAACCAGCGAGGTAGTGAAATCCTATCCGCCCGGTGGCGATCACGAAATCGGCATCAGCGACGCGCCGGTTGACCGAAACCTCAAGGCCGGTGGATGTCTTACCGATCACCTTCAGGTCATGATGACAATCATGCTGTATGAAGGAGAAATCATCACATAGCCTTCCATACAGCAATGAATTCTCTTCGGCACTATGCGGCCGGTGTGTACCCAGAGCAACGACAAAATTGATATTCTTCTCGTCGACACCCGCGTCCACCAGTTCGGCCGCCAAGAATCTCAAAATCCCCTCGTAATTCGCAATTTTTCTCGTTATATCCGAAACAAGAATAACGACGTCGCCCGGCCTGTTAGTCCGAAGCACGGTCTTCAAAGTGCCAAGCCCCACCGGCTTCATCAAACCCTCCTTGAGCAGGGCGTCGAGTGCATTCACCGCATGACTTCCGGGCATTACCACGTCAAGCAATCCCGGTGGCGGCTCGAAACTTACTGTACCTTTTCCATACCTGAGGTCCATGGCATATTCTATCTAAATAAGTGCTCATGTCAACGTCAAGCAGCCGCCAGAGCTGTAGGACTGCAAATTTCGTTGACTTACCCATGAAATGTGTTATAATACTACGATGATCGACATTAAATTGCTCCGGGATGACCCACAGAAAATCCGCACCGCATTGAAGAAAAGAAATCTGGATATCGATCTCGAAAGCATCATTGAACTCGACACGCGTCGCCGTGCCAGTATCACCGAGATCCAAGAATTGAAGAGCAAGCGCAATGCGCTATCCGAAGAGATCGGCAGGCTCAAACAGCAAGGGAAAGAACCCAAAAAACTAATGGAGCAGGCACGCTCCCTGGCTGAACAGATAAAGTTGAAAGAAGATGAAGGGCGGGAAATAGATGTAGCTTTCGGAGATGCCGTGCAATGGTTGCCGAATATTCCACATGAGAGCGTGCCGGTCGGAACCGGCGTCGAGTCAAACAAATTCATCCGCGGACTCACGCACGCGCCAGAACCGGATTTTGAAGTTCTACCGCACTGGGATATCTGTGAGGCTCTGGATATTCTTGATCTAAAAAGGGCGCCAAAGATATCCGGCTCACGGTTCATCCTCTACAAGGGCAAGGGAGCTTTGTTGGAACGTGCACTAATCAATTTTTTTCTCGACCTTCACACGACAAAAAACGGATACACAGAGATCTTCCCGCCTGTGCTCAATCCGACGGAATGCCTTTATGGCACTGGACAACTTCCAAAACTGGAATCGGACATGTATCGCTGCCGGGACGATGCCCTTTATTTAACGCCAACCGCAGAGGTCCCGCTAACGAACATCCATCGTGATGAGGTACTGCTCGAAAAGCAGCTGCCGATCAATTATGTGGCATATACGCCATGTTTCCGGCGCGAAGCAGGCTCATACGGCAAGGAGGTAAGAGGCATAACCCGCGTTCACCAGTTTAATAAGGTAGAATTGGTGAAGTATACTACACCCGAGAAAGGATACGCGGAATTCGAGAAGATGCTGGCAGATGCTGAAGCGACTGTCAAGGCTCTGCAGCTACCCTACCGAGTAATGCTTCTTTCCACCGGTGATTTGACCTTTGCCTCAGCTATCACGTACGACATCGAAGTCTACGCCCCAGGCATGAAGGAATGGCTCGAAGTTTCGTCCATCTCCTGTTACGAGCAGTATCAGGCCAGACGAGCGAACATCCGCTACCGGCGTCCGACCGGGGGCGTTGATTTCGTCTATACCATGAACGGTTCAGGACTCGCCACACCGCGCACCTTCATTGCGATCGTTGAAAATTACCAAACCAAGGATGGTCGAATAGCAATACCAGAAGTCCTCAGAGAATACATGCACGCGGACAGCATCGATAAATAGTATGTTTGAGTTCCTGCATAACTGGCTCCGCCAAGTCCGAACAGAACATGGTGTGAGCCCGGTGATCTTTGCAATAATATATTTCTCCGGAATCGTTCCTTTCTGGCTCTCAATATACAAAATACTCAGCGCCATCGGAAATAAGCGTTATAGACAGGCCGGTACTTTCGGTGTCATTCTCGGTATCGTAGTCATTGCGCCCTTCATTTATGTGGCTTTGTTCGGTCACGACCTGCCCGTCTGGTTCTGGATCGTCGCCCTCGTCGTGATCGCCTACACCGTTCATTCGGTTGTCGCGCGGGTCAAAAGAGCGCGCACCTGATCGCCTCCATGGCCGGCAAGAATATCATTGGTATCGACATCGGCGGCACGAATATCAAGGCAGCGCTGGTCAGCGGACGTAAAGTAAAGGGCAGGACAAAAACCCCAACCCTATCCCAGAAAGGTATTGAACGCTCGGTTAAGCAGATAAGATCAATAATCGAGCCAATGCAAAAAGGAGCAGCAGCCATTGGCATCGGCATTGCGGGCATCATTGACTCTGAAAGAGGTGTGGTCAAGTACTCGCCAAATCTCAGAGGATGGAAGAACGTTCAACTCGGCCGAATGCTACAGGCTGAATTCCACCTGCCGGTTTATATTCTGAACGACGTGAATGCAATATGCCTGGGTGAATGGAAATACGGTGCAGGAAAGGGGCACAAGAATATTTTTCTTCTCACTCTTGGAACCGGTGTCGGCGGTGCCGCGATCTGCGAGGGTAAGCTGCTCTTCGGAGCACACGGTTTTGCCGGCGAGTTCGGACACACGACGATCAAACTGGACGGTCCTTCATGTGTCTGCGGGCAGCAAGGTCATCTCGAACGGTACGTTGGTGCTAAATACATTGTCGCGCGCGCGCGTAGAAAAATGGCGAAGCGACAGAGTTCACTGGCAAAGCACGAGAGACTCACCCCGGAAATCATTGCGCGGGCGGCAAAAAACGGCGACCGAGTGGCCCGTGAGGTTTTCCGCGAAGCAGGCTACTACGTCGGAATCGGTATCGCCAACATACTTGCCCTCATGGACCCTGATATGATTGTCATTGCTGGGGGCGTTGCACGCGCCGGCCGTATTCTCTTTGAATCGGTCCGTAAGACCGTGACCGAGAAGACTCTGGGTACTGAATACCGGCGCTACAAGATAGTACCGGCTGAACTCGGTGACGACGCCGGTATACTCGGGGCCGCGCTGTTCGCGCGCTCGCGAGAAAATAACAACCCCTTATAAGAATACACTTCTCTTCTTCCTGTTAGCCATTAATCGCTGGCCTTCAGCATCTGAAACGTCATATCAGTCTTCATACACCTGCGTTACGGCGTGAAATGAAGAAGGTTTTTCTAACTCGAGGATAATCGGCTGCGCGTCCCGGTATTTTCCAATGCCCTGGCCAGCTTTTTCCCGGCGTCTTTTTGGTCTTCCAACGTACTATTCCAGCACGGTCAGGGACGCCATTATCGCGATGCCCAAGAGCAGCGCCATCAACTGGACAACAGAAACAGAAATCTTCCGCTCCTGCTGTAATTCAGGGATGAGGTCGGGTCCTGCAATATAGATAAAACCACCCGCGGTTAAGGGTAAGAGATAGGTTGCAAAAGCCCTGAATTGCTCACCAATGACAAGCGTTATCAATGCACCAAGAATTGCCAAAGTGGCTGCCATCAAATTGAACAACAGTGCCTTTCTCACGGACAGGCCACCGTGAACGAGGATCCCGAAATCACCTATCTCCTGAGGTATCTCATGAAGCAAAATGGCGAGCGTGGTAGTGATTCCAATCGGAACACTCACCGTATAACTCGCCGCGATGAGCATGCCGTCGATCAAGTTGTGCGCCGCGTCGCCAATCAAATTCATGGTCACCACTGGTCTCAACTGTTTTTCCCCGGCCGCACTGCCGACGTGGCGCCAACGGATGAATTTTTCCAGTACAAAAAAGACCAGGAATCCAGAGATCACAAGAAGCGCGGTTGTCAGAGTCGCGCCGATCTTCTCAAATGATTCCGGAAGCAAGTGGATGAAAACATCACCAAACAGCGCACCCACTGCAAAGGCAACCATGAAGATCAGCAATTTTCTTAGCCGCGCCCTGTTGAACGAAAGGGTAAGGATACCGACCAGGGACAGCAAACTAACGAGTATTACGCTCCCCAGCGTGAAGGCTATAACCATCTTGTTACATATTATGGTACGAGCGGGCAGGTCGCCGAATCGCCTTCGCAGAGAATCTGAATAGTGGATTCGACTATGTGATATCTGCTCGCGAGATAACTGTTTATCCTGGATATCAATCGGTTCTGTGCTTCAGCGCTCTTGTGTGTGTCGTCGAGCAAGATGTGTGCGGAAAAAACCAGCATATCTGCGGTGATCGTCCAGAGATGCGCATGCTCCAGTTGTTTGATCTCCGGGAATTTCTGTTTCAGGTCACCGATGATCATTTCGGCGTTCAATCCGGTAGGTGCCATTTCCAGCAAAATTTTTGAGGATTCCCTCAGTATGCCCCAGGCCCAGAACACGATCACCAATGAAATAACAATGCTCACGATTGGATCGATTATGTTCCACCCTACGAAATATATGATAACTGCCGCAAGCACAATGCCTACCGAGGAAGCCGCATCAGCGATCATATGGTAGAAGACGCCTTTTATATTTATGTTACGCTTGTGGCTGCCATGAAGGATCAAAATACTGACAATGTTCACGACAAGTCCAATCAGAGCGATCAACAGCATGTCCAGAGCGAGCACATCTTCCGGGTTTATGATCCTTTCGATCGCTTCGTATATTATGAGACCACCGACCGCAAGCAGAAAGATTCCGTTGATGAAGGCAGCTAATATCTCTGCACGATACAAGCCGAAGGTACGGTGATGGCAAGGTGGGCGTGCCGCAATGATGATTGCAACCAGGCTGATCGTGATCGCGAAAGCGTGCGTGAACATATGACCGGCATCGCTGATCAGGGCAATGCTGCGTGAAAGAATGCCGCCTACTATCTCGACCACCATGACCACTGCAGTGATGACGAGTGAAAGCATCAGTTTCTTCTTTTCTACGTCACGGAATTCAAATATCCGCTCGGTAAAAGTATGTTTATGATCGTGCTTGTGGGATGCCACAGATTATTCTACAGATTTCCTGAAATGTTTCAAGACCATCATCGCATCAGATACGCATCTTATAGAACCCTTCGCCGTATTTGTAGCCGGCCAGGGCACCGTCGTTCTTCACCCGGGCCGTAACCCGCTTCTGCCAATCCGGCAGCTGTGCCAACTGACTTTGATGCATACTGATCGCTTTAATTTTCTTCTTAAACGTGCGCGTAATGTCGATAAAATGGTTAGGTTTTTCGGTAATTCCAAGCAAGAGTTCCTTTGCGCGGTGAGGCTTCAGGCCGATCTCGAGCAGGAATGGATAGAAATGCCAGTCGCGCGCGATCATAATGCCCTCGATGACCGCGTTCGCGGTCGCCCGGTGGTCACTGTGGAAATATCGGGACCAGGGGTCATGGGTGACTATTGTGTATGGTCTGAATCTGCGGATGAGCGCAGCGAGTTCGAGCTTGAGCGTTGCCACATTGGCTACCTCACCATCGGGATGGCGCAGGAATACGACCTTGCTAACGCCGAGGTACTGCGCAGCTTTCCCTGCCTCCTTCTCCCTTCTTGCGGCCACGAGCAACGGCGAAGCGTTCTTGTCCCACGTCCCTTTTTCGCCACAGGAAACGATAATGTGGTGAACGTTGTCCTCCCTGGTCCAGTGTGCGATGCTGCCACCGCACGCCAGCTCCGGGTCGTCCGGATGCGCCATGATGATGAGTCTATTTCTTGATGATTTTTTCATATACCCTCTCATATTTGCGCGCGATGTTCGACCAATCATATGAGAGTGCTTTTCTTCTGCCGCGGTGACCCATCTTCTGCCGCAGTTCATGATCTCGAGAAAGAATTTCTATTGCCCGGGCCAGCGTGCGCACACCCATTTTTACCAGGACACCTGCATCCTCACCTACGGTCTCCTGCAGGCCGGTATGGGAGAAGCCAATCACCGGGCGGCCCGAAGCCATTGCTTCCAAACCAACGAGGCCGAACGATTCATAATGAGACGGGACAACGAGCATTGCAGTCCTGCTGTAGTATTCTGCGATTTTCTCATGCCCCACCTGCCCGACGAAATCCACGGGCAGACCGGCTGCATAGCTCTCTATTCTCTTGAGATTACCCGCGCCTTTGGACGGACCGCCAACCAGCGTCAGCCCAATGTCTTTCTTTATGTGACGCATAGCATCGATCAAGAAATGCAAGCCTTTTATCGGATCCACCCTCCCCACAAAGAGTATGTTCTTGTGGCCGTTCTGGCTGGGTATGAAAAGACGGGTATCGACACCGTGTGGTATTGCGATGACCCTCACGCTCGGATAGAGCGATTTAATCGCCGATGCTTCCTGTTGGGTGGGGGATACAACAAGATCACAGGTC
>JBFEPB010000020.1:0-11457 GCA_041550295.1 bacterium
AGGAATGCGGGTAGGCCAACGCTCAGGTTAGGATTGGTCATACGATTGAGACGTCTTTCAGACAGCACACAAACCATGGTCACGGCTGTACCGACCATTTCCATGGGCAGTGAAACAGGCGTGCCCTGAAAATTGGCGCCGGTAATGGTTAATTTGTACTCCGGGAAAAATACTGGATTGTCACCCGCGCCGTTCAGCTCGATCTCCACCTGTTCTCTTGCATAGGCGACAGCATCGTGGGCCGCGCCGATGACCTGAGGAGAAGAGCGCATTGAATATGCATCCTGAACCTTCATCTTGTGTTTACCACTGAGTAGATCACTGCCCTGTATACATTTCATGATGGCGCGGGCCGATCTGACTGCGCCGGCAAACCCGCGAGCCTCGTGCAGCCGGGTATCGTACGGTTTCATATTAGCCAGCAGGGCTTCGAGGGTCATGGCACAGGCGATTTCAGCCTGTTTTAACCAGCGATCAATGTCAAAAAGCTGCAGCGCACTTATCGCAGTTATGAGATTTGAGCCGTTTATGCAGGACAGACCATCACGTGCTTGCAACCCGGGAATCTTGATACCTGCTTTCTCCATTGCGGTCTTGCCTGGCAAGCGTTCGCTTTTGTAAAAGGCTTCTCCTTCTCCCATCAGGAGCAGAGCTATCTGTGACATCGGTGCAAGGTCACCGCACGCACCGACCGAACCTTTTTGGCATACCACCGGTGTTACACCTTTGTTGAGCATTTCCGCATAGGTGAGGGGTATTTCGGGCCGGCATCCAGATTTACCTTTGCTCATGACATTTATGCGGCTTGCCATCGCACCCCGCACGTGCTCGATCGGCGCCGGGTCGCCAATACCAGCCGCATGATTGTATATCAGATATCTCTGGAATTGTTTGACCTGTTCGTCGCTCAGTATGACCTCGGAGAGTTCGCCGATGCCGGTGTTGATGCCATACATGATCTCCTTTGCCTTGATCTTTTCTTCGATCAGGGCGCGGCATTCTTTGATTTTTTCAATCGATCTAGGAGCGATCTTCGCTTCCTTGTTGTTCCGGGCGATATCGACAAGCTTCTCGACTGTCAGGTGCTCACCATCCAAAACGATTGCCATAGATTCTCCTTTTGCTCAAGTAATACGGATAGTTGAAAGAACATATTTTCTTCATGGAATGAAGAATACTAATCAGAATCCGCGAAAAGTCAAGATTCTCGACGGCTATTAGGTGGAGCACTGATCGGTTGACGTGCATATGTTCCCTTACTATACTCTACGGTGCATTGTAAGCTGTGCGGAAAGACTGCAACAATATCCAGAGCGATGCCGTATTGTTCGGACTGCATACGCGAGAGGTTTGAGCAGATAAAGGAGCAGGTACAAGGAATACACGATCAGACGAGAAAACCATTTGGATTAACGCAGGCGTTCACTGGTCAGGCCGGTGGTCCCAGATGCGACATTTGTGTCAACAAGTGTAGCATTCCAGAGGGCAGAGTTGGTTATTGCGGCGTGAGGAAGAATATTGATGGAAGGATCGTTGGTCCGGACAGGAACTGGGCCTATGTTGAATGGTATCACGATCCCTTACCTACTAATTGCGTTGCCGACTGGGTATGCAAAGGAAGTAGCGATCAGGGGCACACAAACCTCGCGGTTTTCTATGAAGCCTGCACATTCAACTGTCTTTTCTGCCAGAACTGGCATTTCCGGGAGCGCAAGCACAGGGCCCGGGCCGAAGAACTGCTCCGGGTGGCTGATGCCAATACTGGTTGCGTGTGTTTCTTTGGTGGTGACCCGACGCCATTTGCGATGCATAGCCTGGAAATTGCACAACAGCTCCGGCAGAGAAGGAGGAGACTGAGAATTTGCTGGGAGACTAATGGATCGATCTCTCCCGGGCTGATGACGAAATGGGCAGATCATGCGCTGGCTACAGATGGCTGTCTCAAGATCGATTTCAAGACATTTAATGAGAACCTGAATATAGCCTTATGCGGTACGTCAAACAGAAACACGAAAGAGAACATACGACGGGTCGCTGAATGCATTGAGCAGAGGGAAAAACCACCGGTTCTTATTGTTAGCACACTGCTCATCCCAGGTTACATTGATGAGCAGGAACTGGAGTCGATGGCTAGGTTCATCAGTTCGATCAACAAGAAAATACCATGGTCTTTTCTTGGATTCTATCCGCATTTCCGTTTCGAAGATATGCCCTGTAGTTCACGTAGGCAGGCCGAGATGGCGTTGTCTATCGCGGCAGACTACGGGATTGGCAATACGCACCTGGGCAACGTTAATCTGTTGCAGTGATGGTGTGGTTGTCATCTGAATCATGAGCACTATGATTTTGTAATCACATCTCCCTAATCAAGTGTAAAAGGTACATGCCCATTGATTGAGGCCGAATTCAGAGTATACTGACTTTGTACTTCCATGAAGAAGATATCAAGGAATTTTCTGTCACTATTTTTCAGTGACGGCATAACCCGTATCATTGGCTTTGCGGCGACAGTATATATTGCTCGAATGCTCGCCGTAGAGGGCTTTGGCCAGATAAATTTCGGGTTGGCATTGATCAGTTACGCGCTTCTTTTTGCCAACCCGGGCTTGACGGTCATTGGTGCGCGTGAAGTAGCGAAAGATCCGAAGGACCGTGCTTTTATCGAACAAACCCTCGGTCTTCGTTTGTGTCTAGCAGTGATTATTTTTCTCATCTTTGCTATCGGCATACTCCTATTTCCAGGTGACAGCAAAACCAAACAGATTATTTTGATCTATTCGGCGACGCTCTTTCCTTTTGCCGTTCTCCTAGAATTCGTATTCCAGGGCAGGGAAGAGATGGAATATATTGGTGCCGGCCGGATTCTGCAATACGTCTTATACCTATTACTTCTTTTACTCTTGGTAAGGAGCGGTCTTGACATACTGGCCGTACCTTTTTCGTTCGTTCTTGGCTATGTTGTCGCTGCCGTGTTCTTGTTATTAGTATACATTAAAAAATATCGAATATTCAGACCTCGATTCTCGATCTTACGATGGCACGCGATCCTGGCGTCAGCAATTCCAGTGGGGCTGGCGATCATTTTCAACCAGGTGACAATCAGTCTGCCGCCCATTGTGCTTGGCCTGTTCAAGACGAATTACGAGGTTGGCATATTCAGCGCCGGATACAAGATCATCTTTACCCTATTAATAATCGAGCGGGTGTTCTATTACGTATTCTTTCCTATTCTTGCCAGAGACCATGCTGAGAATCCGGCAAAACTGAAGAGCGATTTCAGTTTTCTAACCAGGTTTCTATTTGCACTTACAATTCCTCTTGCCCTGGGCGGATTGATGCTCGCTCCCGGTATCGTCAGTATTGTATACGGTCAGGCATTTTCTGAGGCAGCGATTGTATTACGCATTCTCCTGTTGTATTTCATGATCGTTCCGGTCAACACGATCTATGGTTACGGTCTGATTGCGATGGACAGGGAGAAGCGTTTTTTCAGGATAATCGCAATAGCCGCCATTGTCAGCACCCTGCTCATAATCCTGTTGGGGCTCAGGTTCGGCGTGTATGGCGCCGCCGCTGCGCTGCTTGTCAGTGAAACCATCAGCATCTCGTTGATGCGTTGGGAATTACAGAAGGTGATTCGGTTTCAGAGTTTCCGATATGTGACGAAGCCTTTTGCTGCTTCGCTTTTAATGGTCGTTGTATTATACGTACTCAGATCATGGTACGCAATTGCGCTGGTCGGGGTTGGTGCCTGTATGTATGTAATTCTGCTTTACCTGTTCCGCGGCTTCTCGGTACAGGACCTGAAGAACATTAGACGCATGTTCGTGGTCCACTAACACGGCTCAAGGGTTTTGTCAGTATTCTCTGCTTTTAGGCGCATATCAAAAATTGTATCAATACGCATTATTCGCTCGTTTCTCTCTTGAGATGACAGCCTACTGAGTGCTGAAGTCTGTTAACTTCTTTAAGAAAGTAGTTGTGGGACTGGCCGCCTCGTGTTTGATAAGACCGACATCACGCGCAAACCAGCTGTAGCCGGTGTCATCTAATCCAGTGTACCGGATACACCAACATTCGGCGAATGTACCGGCCGGAACAGCTACATTCTCCAGGCCAATTACCTCGCCAGTCATGCTGCCCCACGATTCGATTCGCACGGTCCAGGTATTTCCGAGAACCAACGGTAATACGAGTAATGTGTCGGGTTCAGAGTCGTTAATACCACTGTAGAATAGAACATTGCCATCGTTTTCCTGAAGGTATGACGTATCAAGCCAGGCGGTCGTGGACGTATCCTCCCATGCAGTGGATGTGACCTGTTCAAATAACATACCATGGGATGATGTAACTTCTGCGGTGATTGTGGAGATTTGCACACCCGTTTGCGTATCCGACTCGGTTTGTGTTACATCATATTCCCATCTATAGCCGACCGCTAACGGATGATAGTCGTCGATATCTTCATCGCCGGTACAGCTGATGAGCACAATCAAGGCTGGTATGGACAACAGAGTTTTCGTCATGACGATTCCTCCCTTTTCAGTAGTACAGTATAGGGACTTGCTAGATATTGTCAACTGTGTTGACTTCAGCAAAAAAATAGGTATAATAGAAAACAGAGCAATTTGCTGGTTTGTTTTGAATTATTTCCGATGATTTGACCGCAGAACAAATACATGAAACAGGAGGATTTATGAAGAAGTACAAGAATTTGATTAACGGCAAATTGATGGATTCAAAGTCGGGCCGGACATTCGAGAACCGCAATCCTGCAAACTGGGATGAAGTCGTTGGTGTCTTTCCGAAATCGAATGTCGAGGATCTGAATTTAGCAATTGCCGCGGCGAAAAAGGCTTACAAGAAATGGCGTGCTGTTCCCTGGCCCAAGCGTTCGGAGATCATGCGGCGTGCTGCGGAGATCATGATCGAAAAGAAAGAACAGGTTGCACAGATCATGACGCGCGAAATGGGTAAGGTGATTAAAGAGACTCGGGGCGATATGCAGGAAGGAATAGACACTGCGTTATATGCCGGGATCGAAGGCAGAAAATACTTTGGTTACACGCTACCGTCAGAGTTAAGGAACAAGTCGTGCATGACAAGGCGGGATCCGATGGGGGTCTGGGGTTTAATCACACCCTGGAACTTCCCCATTGCAATACCTTCCTGGAAGATATTCCCGTGTCTGCTCGGTGGTAATACGGCCGTTATCAAACCGGCAACATACACGCCGGCGTGCGTCGGTGAACTCGCACAGATCCTTCAGGATGCAGGTCTGCCCGATGGCGTTCTCAACGTAGTATACGGCGGCGGCGGCGAGATCGGTGAGGGATTACTGAACCATCCAGACATTGCCGGCATATCATTTACCGGGTCCTCAGATATCGGAAGCAGGATCGGCGAGGTCTGTGGCAAGACTCTGAAACGCTGTTCACTAGAACTGGGAGGCAAGAACGCGCAAGTTGTGTTGAAGGATGCGAATCTCGAACTCGCCCTCGAGGGTGTGCTCTGGGGAGCGTTTGGCACAACCGGCCAGCGCTGTACCGCGACTTCCAGGTTGATCGTGGAAGAACCTGTTTATGATAGATTTGTCGAAATGTTGAAGGCACGTACTGAGAAACTAAGGCTCGGGAACGGTCTGGATGAAGATGTCGATGTGGGGCCGACCGTGAGCGAATCGCAAAGAGAATCGGTTCATGGCTATGTGGAGATCGGCAAGAAAGAGGGTGCGAAGATGATCACTGGGGGCGCGTACTATACTGAGGGCGAATGCGCGAAAGGCTGGTTCTACAAACCGACGATATTCATAGATGTACTACCGAATATGCGGATCGCCCAGGAAGAGATTTTTGGCCCGGTGCTTTCAGTTATTAAGACCAGGAATTTTGAGGAGGCAATTGAGATATTGAACGGTACCGTGTACGGTCTCTCATCGAGCGTATACACCAATGATCTGAACCTTGCTCACAAAGCGATCGAACTTGCCGAAACGGGTATCGTCTATATCAATGCGCCCACGATTGGCGCCGAGTGTCATCTTCCATTCGGTGGCATGAAGAACACTGGCAACGGTCATCGCGAGGGCGGCTGGACCGCTTACGAAATCTTCACCGAAATAAAAACCGTCTACATTGATTACTCCGGTACGCTGCAGAAGGCCCAGATCGACACATGGGAATAATAAGCAGAGAGGCGAATACGGTTATGGTGAATTCGAAAAAAAGTAGCAGTGGCAGGAACAGACGAGTGAGCGTTGTGAAAAGAAATTCGAAGCGGAAACCCGTGATCTCGACGGCACTGCCAGGACCAAAAGCCAGGGCAATACTGAACAAGGACCACAAATTCGTTTCACCGTCATATACGCGTTTCTACCCGGCGGTCATTGAAAGCGGTAACGGCGTCTGGGTGACCGACGTAGACGGGAACATTTTCCTGGATTTTTCCGCCGGCATCGGCGTCGTCTCAACCGGTCATTGTCACCCCGTGGTAGTTAAGGCGATAAGGGAACAGGCGGGAAGACTCCTGCACATGTCTGGAACCGATTTCTACTATCCGAATCAAGCGCATCTTGCGGAAAAGCTTGCTGAGATCGTGCCTGGCGCAAGGAACAAGAAAGTGTTTTTCGGCAATTCCGGTGCCGAGGCAGTGGAGTGCGCCATGAAACTGGCACGTTACCACAAGCGAAGATCGCGGTATATCGCCTTTACGGGAGCATTTCACGGGCGCACGTTCGGAGCATTGTCATTGACCGCGTCGAGGGCGGCACAGCGCAGGTATTTTGCACCGCTCCTGTCGGGTGTAACTCACGTTTCGTATGCCTACTGCTATCGTTGTCCCTTTAACCTTCAATATCCATCTTGTGATACGGCATGTGTGAACTACATCGAGGATGTGCTGCTGAAGAAGGTAGTACCGGCTGAAGAGGTGGCGGCAGTATTTGTGGAGCCGATCCAGGGCGAAGGCGGTTACATAGTACCGCCGGCTGGATTCATCCCAAAACTGAAAGCATTGTGCGACAAATACGAAATCCTGCTCGTTGACGACGAGGTGCAGTCAGGAATGGGAAGAACCGGCAGGATGTTTGCCATCGAACATTTCAATACGAAGGCGGATATCTACTGCATTGCCAAAGGAGTGGCTTCTGGATTGCCGCTCGGTGCATGTGTTGCCAGAGCCGGGATCATGGATTGGGAACCTGGTTCTCATGCCTCAACGTTCGCCGGTAATCCGGTGAGCTGCGCTGCTGCTTTGAAGACCATCGAACTGCTGGAAAATGGGTTGGTCGAAAACGCGGCTCGGCTTGGGGAGATCGCACTTGCGCGTTTGAATGCGCTTAAAGAGCATTATGATTTCGTTGGCGATGTGCGGGGTAAGGGTCTCATGATCGGCGTTGAACTGGTGGGTGATGCTATTACCAAGGAGCCGGTAAAGGATCGACGCGATGCGGTGGTTTATGAAGCGTTCAAGAATGGGTTGTTGTTACTGGGAGCCGGAGAATCGACGGTGCGTTTCATCCCACCACTTGTTATAAATGAGAACGAACTGCACACAGGCCTTGAGATATTCGAGAAAGCCCTAAAGAAGGCATTCGGGGTGCGTTAGTCAAAAAAAAAAAGGCCGCCCAGAGCGGCCTTTTTTTCTTCAATTCTCTACTTTATTGCATATAGATGCCAAACCAGACATCGGCCGTGTCCGTGTTCTCGAAATACTCATCGATGGCGACGAAGCGCAACAAGGCTCTGGCAGTTCCGCCAGAGCTAAGGCGATCGCGTGCTGGAGCAAGGGGCACGGGTACATTCAGGAGTATAAACGTATCGACAACGCCTTGCTCGACAATACCGTGGATCTTGCCGTAGATTGCGAGCGGTGCCGTGGGACCATAAACCATTGAATCGCTAATATAGTACTCAATTGTGTAATCTTTCAGATAGCTGTCCAGGGAATTCTCGGCTACGAAGTGTATCTCGCTGATCGGTGCTGCATATAATGAATCGCCGGCATAAGTGGGCCACGCCAGCGGATTCAGCCAGGTGATCTCAATATCCGGTTTCAGCGCCAGAGAATCGGTCGCGTAGTCGCATGCTACAAAAATTACCACCAAACCGACAAGTATCATGAACTTCTTCATCATTCCTCCTTTTCGATTCTGTAAATTTTATACAATATTTCAAAATTGTCAAGTATTAATTTATTTTTCTACGGTATCGGTGTGGTTGTTTTGCGGTGAATAATAACTATTTTGTCGTGTTTTGCGCCCTGTTTTTTAGAAGTCCACTCGATATTCTTTCACGAACACATCTTCGAAGTCATATACATCCTTGAAGTCATCGATACTGTCCTCAGGCGTCTTGCTGAGGATTTTTTCGTTGACCATATTGATGACGATATTGCCGAAGTCAACGGTCTTGGTCACGCCCCAGTGTTCGAAGACCAGTTTTGCCATCGCCCCGTAATGTTTGAGGCCGAGCATTTTGATGCCCCTGAGTAGTTGCTGGCCCGTGACATGGCCCCGTATTTGTAGATTCTGTCGTGTATATTGCAGGGCTTCGAGCACGAATATATAAGCTTCGACTTGATAACGATGGTCTTTTTCCGCAATTTGCCTGAGGCGGAGGCGGTCACTCATGGTTATGACGTTCTGAGAGATTCGCAGGCTATTGCATGCGTTATGCCGTATTCGTGTGGTTCAGATTACTTTTCAGTGCCTGGCTGGGCGTCCTTATCTTTCTTTCTATCGAGTCGGACGCTATTGGAACCGCACTTTGGGCACGTCCTTTCCTGCATGACGCCTTTTGTATACGGTAGTTTGAATTCGGCACCACATCTCAAACATTTGAAATCTTTTTCTTCAGTTTCGGGCACGATAACCTCCGGTTTAGCCTATCATTGTGCTGTGGTCTGACAGCCATATCATCATGATTTCTTCGGAGTTGGGCTATTAGCCTGCTTCTTCTTGGCTTCTGCTTTTTCTTCTTCTTCGGTCAGGACCTTGATCGTATGCGCGATCTCTTCTTTTGTCACTTTCTTACGCAGTTCTTCAATATCCTGCATCGTTTTTTGAAAGCGTTGTCCTTCTGCAGCACTTATCCATTCGAGCAGTAATCGCTCGGGACGGATTCGCCATTTTTCGAGTTTGTCCCACAGTTTTTCAACTCTCTTCTGGGTCCAGCGATTCGCGTCGATATAGTGGCAGTCAACGTAGTGACATCCGGATACGACGACCATCGGTGCCCCCTTTCTGAACGCATGGAGTACGAATTTCTCGTCCACCCTGCCACTGCACATCGTTCGAATCAAACGCTGATTTGGTGGATACTGAAGCCGAGCACCACCGCAGGTGTCGGCGCCAGCATAGGAACACCAATTACAGGCAAAGACGACCACCTTTTCATGGGGATCTTCAGCGAGGTGGGCATCGATTTGTGTTATAATCTGTTCATCGGTAAAATGTTTCATTGTCAACGCACCGAAACGGCATTCGGCGGCACATGTACCGCATCCCTTACACAGGGCTTCGATGTAGGATATCGTCTTCTTTTTTGGGTCAACCGTGAATGCTCCATAGGGACAAACCCTGGAACACGTTGCACAATACCTGCATAGAGTAGTATCCAGCGTGGATGTGATCGCTTCCAGTTTGACCTTTCCTGCAGACAGTAGGGTTTCGGCTCTGGCTGCTGCTGCGCTTGCCTGCGTCACCGAATCCTTGACGTCCTTCGGCGCCTCGGCGCACCCTGCAAAGTAAATTCCAGTCGATGGTGCATCTACCGGCTTTAGTTTCGGGTGTGCTTCCATGAAGAATCCATCCGGCGTTTTTGATAGCGTGAGCAGTTGCTGTACCTCGGGCATATCGATTCGCGGCGTCACACCGACAGAGAGTACCATCATGTCGAATTCATGTTCTTCGATCTTGTTGGAAGTAGTGTCTTCGACCATGACTTTCAGGTTGCGTGATTTGGGGTCTTCAGCGATCTCTCCGGGAATGCCTCTGATGTACTGAACACCCGCTTCTTTGCTCCGTTTGAAGAGATCCTCGAAACCCTTGCCAAAAGCCCTTATATCAATGTAGAAAACCTTCGCCTGAATATCAGGATAGTGATCTTTCAGTAGCAGTGTGTCCTTGATCGTATTCATACAGCAAATATTGCTGCAGTAGGGCTTTCCGATCTTCTCACAACGCGAGCCAACGCATTGAACAAAGCCGACGGTCTTGGGCCTCTGCCTATCGGTCGGGCGGATGAAGTGACCGTCAGATGGTCCTCCGGCTGATAATAGCCTCTCAAACTCCATGCTCGTAACCACGTTTTCATATTTCGTGTAGCCGTATTCTTCCAGGATCACGGGGTCAAATACATCCATCCCGGTTGCAACGATAACGGTGCCGACCTTGAACTCGACAGTTTCATCTTTTGCGTCGTAGTCGATGCATTTCTTGTCACACTTGTCGGCGCATTTACCGCAGGCAATTGGATTCGTACCCAGACAGCTTGCCATATCGATCAGAGATGCCGATGGCACGGCCTGGGGGAAGGGGATGTAAACAGCCTTTCTTGACGATAACCCCTGCTGGTAATCATCCGGGACGACGACCGGGCACACTTCGGCGCACTCACCACACGCGGTGCACTGATTCTCGTCTACATAGCGCGTCTTCTTGAGAACCTTGACGTCGAAGTTACCGACGTAACCTTTGATCGACTCGACTTTGCTGTATGTCAGCAGCTTTATGTTGGGATGTCGACCGACATCCATCATCTTCGGACCGAGTATTCATATCGCGCAGTCCATCGTCGGATAGGTTTTAGCCAATTTGGACATCAAACCACCGAGCGATGGTTCCTTCTCGACGAGGTATACCTGGTAGCCGGCATCCGCTAGATCGAGTGCTGACTGCATCCCTGCAATCCCACCGCCAATGACCAGCGTTGCTTTTTCGACCGGTATTTCCTTTTCCTCCTGGGGCTGTAGGTACCGTGCGCGGGATACGTATGCCTTCATAATATCCTTGGCCTTCTTCGTAGCTGCTTCCCGGTTGCCCATGTGAACCCATGAGCACTGCTCCCGGATATTCGCCATGTCAACTAAGTAGGGATTCATACCCACAGAAGCGACGCACTCTCTGAAGGTCGGCTCGTGCATGCGCGGCGAGCATGCGGCGACGATAACCCTGTCGAGTTTCTCTTCCTTGATTGCCTTCTTTATCTCGGCCTGACCAGGTTCTGAGCACATGTAGCGATTCTTGGTGCTGTACACGACATTACCGAGTTTCTTGGCATCCTCAACGACACTGTCGACATCGACCGAGCCGGCGATGTTCGTGCCGCATTCGCAGACAAAAACGCCGATCTTTAGATCATCCTTCGGCATCTTGATCACCCCCTTTCTGGGTAAATTTGAATATCTGATTTCGAAATTCGAAACAAATCCGAATCACCAATGACCAAATTCCGAAAA
>JBFEPB010000021.1:0-11343 GCA_041550295.1 bacterium
AGAATATGAACTACGTGGATTTCTCCAAGCGAAAGACCGAACCATGTTCACTGTTGATCGAAAACGGCGTTGTCAAACATAAAGCCACAGGATACCCTAACTGGTCCGAAAAAATCGAGACCATTGACTTGCGCGGCAAGTACACGATACCAGGGTTCATAGATGCACATACCCATCTGATTTCAGATGGCATCACGATGCAGCGCTTGGATCTTGGCAAGTCCCGTTCTCTGGACGAATGCCTTGGCAAGATAAGCGCCGATATCAAGAAGAAGGAAGTGGTTTTCGCGTCCAAGTGGGATGAGGCGTCATGGCGTGCCGACGACTCAAATAAATTGACACGCCGCACGCTCGATAGGATATCCAGCAAAAAACCGATAATAATGCGGCGTGTCTGCGGTCACTATGCGGTGGTGAATACCGCGGCATTGCGTTGTATTCCCCGCCACCGTAAGATCGTCGATCGGCAGCGGGGTAGACTTTTCGAAGACGCCGCACTCAATCTCAATGATTTCTTTCCACCGTCCGACGAGATGCTGGAAAAAGCGGTGTTACTCGCCGGCAACATGGCTTTACGCCAGGGCATCACCTCGGTCCACGAGATCTCCAAGCCGGCATATTTCCGCGTCCTGCAGAAGAAGAGAAGAGATTTGAAGATACGATATGCCGTATACCTCACAGAAAAATATCACGAACATGTTCTCAAAGCGGGCTTAACCAGCGGATACGGGGACGATTGGCTCAAATTCGCCGGCACTAAGGTTTTTCTTGACGGTTCGATCGGTGCACGTACTGCCGCGTTGCGACACCCTTACGCGGGCACACGGAGGCGCGGCATCCTGCTCGTACCAGTAAGCCGGCTGGAACACATTATAAAGACTGCCGAGGAAGCTGGCATTCAACTGATGCTGCACTCGATCGGTGACCGATCAACCGAAGTGGCCTTACGAGTTCTCGAAAAGCACACCGCCTCGGGCAATCCGCTACGACATCGCCTTGAGCACCTTGAAATACTCAATGATGATCTGGTTGCCGACATCGGTCGTATGAAAATTGTCGCGTCTATGCAGCCCAATTTCGTACACTGCTGGCAGAATCCAGGTGGTCTGTATCAAAAGGTGCTTGGGCCCAGATATATCGGAATGAACCGGTTCAAGTCACTGCTTGACCGAGGGGTGCCTGTTGCGTTTGGTTCTGATTGCATGCCGCTCGGACCCCTTTACGGAATACGGGGCGCAATCCGCCACCCTTCGGCGCGCGAGCAATTGAGTGCTGCCGAGGCTTTTGGTCTTTATACCAACGGCAGCGCATTTGCGACCTTCGAGGAAAAGAGAAAAGGCAGACTGGAACCTGGATGCCTCGCCGATATTGCGGTACTGAACGAAAATCCCCTTGAAGAGAAAAACCTCGGCACACTCAAGATTCAGATGTTAATAGTAGGTGGTGCCGTCGTTTACACTGGTGATACAGATCTACTTGAACCGATATGAAAACCCTGCTCTGGATATTCTCTAAAGCTTACAAGAAATTCAACACCGACCGCTGCCCCCTTCTTGCGTCGGCACTGGTGCACGCAACCACATTCAGCCTTTTTCCCCTGCTGCTCGGGCTATTATCATTATCGGTCTTTATCTTGGGATCGTCTGAAGGCATCATCGACAAGATCATGCCGGTCATCAATCAGATATTCCCAGCCGGCATCGATGAAATAATACGGAACATAACAGCCATCAGGCAGACTTCAATCGCGATTGCGGTGATCGGATTCATCGGATTCATGTGGGCTTCGGCCAGTGTCTTCAGAGCGATCGAATCGACATTGAACGTTATCTGGAAGGTGAAGAAAGACCGGTCATTCCTTCGTAAGAGCCTGATCACAATCGGTTCTGCGTTCCTCGTCTTCATCGGCCTGTTCGGTTCATTCGGATTAACGATCTGGGGGAGTGCGGCAGGCGCGACCGGAATTGCGCGCTTTCTGCCCGAAATGAGTTTTCTTGCAAGCATTGTGCTTTTCGGTCTTGTCTTCAAGATCTTTCCAAACCGCCGGGTCCGCTGGAAAGAAGCCTACTTTGGCGCGGTCTTCACGGGTATGTTCTGGGAGATCGCCAAATATCTCTTTTCAATATACATAGTCAGGGTTGTTGATTATTCGAAACTCTACGGTTCCTTATCGACAATCATCATCCTTTTCCTATGGCTATATTACTCAGCGTATATCTTTCTGTTCGGCGCGGAACTCTCATACGTATTTGCACGGCGAAAACACTTGAAATAGCAAAGACCGTTAGTAACGTTAATATCGTTTAGATCGTTAATATCGCTCGATACTGGATGCTTGATACTGGATAACGTTTGTATCGTTTAAATCGTTTTGAACGTTAGTGCCGTTAACATCGTTCCGTTTCTCAGCATCTCATCTTCTCAATTTCTAAACTTCTTGTTTTTCTCCGTTTCTCCGAGGCTCCGATTCACCGTTTCTCAGCGTAGCGTGTCTTCAGGAGCGAAGCGACATGACTTCAGCGAAGCATTTCTTCAATCCGCAATGGGGATGTGTCTTCAGCGTGCCGTCTCTTCCCCCTTGACAAAATCTTCATTGTGGTTATAATGCAATTGTGACTCTATATATAGTGTCTTTGGGGGTAGTTAGTGAAATGTCCGAGATGCGGCAAAGACAGTGACCGCGTTCTCGAGACAAGAACTTCTCAGGCAGGGTCGGTCGTGCGGAGGAGACGAGAATGTTCCAAGTGCCATTTCAGGTTTACAACCTATGAGACGGTTGAACGGGTTCCACTTGTGATTGTAAAACGCGATCGGACAAGGGAACCATACGACCGCGCTAAGCTTCTGAACGGTATCGCGACCGCCTGCCGTAAAAGACCGGTAACTGCGGAAAGAATTGAATCGATTGTGAACGATATTGAAGATATCTTGTCTGACCGCTATCAGACAGAAATACGATCATCTGATATTGGCAGAATGGTACTAGAACGCTTGCTCGAGATCGATGAGGTGAGTTATGTGCGCTTCGCCTCTGTCTACAGAAAATTTACCAACATCGATAAGTTTGCCAACGAGTTGAAGACAATAAAAAAGGAGCGAAGATGGAGGAAAAAGCAACGGTAAGGATTGGTATCTCTGAGGAGATCCCGCGGGAAAACATCTTTCAGCATGTGAAAAAAAGAGACGGTGAAATCGTTGCCTTTGATAAATCAAAAATATCGAATGCGATATACCTCGCGGCGAAGGCTGTGGGCGGTGAAGACAAAACGTTGGCGGACAAACTGGCTAATGAGGTAATTCTCTTTTTATATACGAAAAAAGGTAATGCCACACCCGAGGTCGAGGAAATCCAGGACGCAGTTGAAAAAACACTGATTGAAAACGGACATGCGCGTACGGCAAAAGCATACATATTGTACCGGAAACAACGTGAAATTCTGCGCCGCAAGCAGCTGCTGGGCGCCAAACCCGAAGAGAGAGAAACAACCGATTATGCGCTGTTCGTGCGCACCTCGGACGATGATTTCGTAGCTTGGGACCGCGAGCGGATCATCAAAGCCCTGGAAAACGAAACCGGGCTCGAGCGTACCGTGGCGGAGAAAATATCCGAGGAAACAGAAGAGACCATCCTCAATTCAAATGTACATCTCGTCAGTTCTTCACTCATTCGTGAAATCGTCAATGTCAAATTAATCGAGCATGGCTTAGAGAATTCAAGGCTGCGCCACATGCGCCTCGGCATACCGTTGTACGATGCAGATAAGATCATTCTCTTCGCTAATCGGGAGAATGCCAATATCCCGCATAATCCCGAGGCAACAAACATGACGATCGCCGAAACCGTCAAGAAACAATACATGCTCTCTGAGGTCTTCAGTCGAGACGTGGCTGACGCTCACATACGCGGCGACATCCACCTACATGATCTTGGTTTCGGTGATCGGCCTTATTGCTCGGGACAATCGTTGGAGTATGTAAAGAAGTTCGGTTTGAATCTACCGAACGCTTTATCTATCGCACGCCCGGCAAGACATGCAGACACGTTGCTTGCGCACATGGTCAAATTCTCTGCTGCGCTGCAAGGGCACTTTGCGGGTGCAATTGGCTGGGATGCCGTCAACATTTTCTTCGCTCCTTTTCTGACCGGCATGTCAGACCGAGATGTTCACCAGCTTGCCCAGATGATGATTTTTGAATATTCACAGCAGTCGGTCGCACGCGGCGGACAGGCAATATTCTCCGACCTGAATCTATACTGGGAAATCCCGAAACACTTCCGTGATGTGCCTGCTATCGGACCAGGTGGTGAATACACGGGCAAGAAATATGGTGACTATGCGGCGGATGCGCAGAAGTTCGTCTGGGCACTGTTTGATGTTTATACGGATGGCGACGGCACTGGCCGTCCCTTCTTCTTCCCGAAGCCGCTGGTTCACATCACCGAAGATTTCTTTACAACGCCTGGCTACGAAGATTTTCTCAATCACATTGCGGATGTATCATCCAAACGAGGCAATACCTACTATGTCTTTGACCGCGGGCAGACCGCAAAAATATCCGAGTGTTGCCGGCTATCATTCAAGCTCGAGGAAAGCGATCTGCGGGACGCGCATACGCCCTGGAAAATGCGCTACACCGCTTTGCAAAATGTCACGCTCAACCTGCCGCGCGCGGCGCTACTGGCAGACGGTAGTGACCAGCAGTTGTACCGGCAGCTCGATGAATTGCTCCGACTCGTCGTCAAGGCGCACAAACAGAAGAAGGAATTCATAGAAAAACTCATTGCATTAAAGCAGGAAGGCCCACTGGCACTCCTGACCATGGAACGCGACGGCGAGCAATACCTCAGGCTCCACCGTGCAACATTCCTGGTCGGGTTACTCGGCCTGAACGAACTCGTCCAGTATCATACCGGCAAAGAAATGCACGAGGATGAAGGAGCATTGCGCTTTGGATTGAAGATCCTGTCGTATCTATACCTGCGCATAAAGGAACTGTCGAAAACACATGATATAAGATTGGTGATGGAACAAACCCCTGCGGAATCGGCTGCTCATCGTCTGGCGCGGCTAGACCTCGAGCATTTCACAGATAAGGCAGGCAGCATAGTGAAGGGCAATCCGGCGGCAAATGCGGTATACTACACCAATTCAACCTATCTGAACGTTAGTACGCCGATCGACGCAGTGACAAGAGTACAGCTTGAGGGTAAATTTCATGACTTGATCGAAGCTGGTGCCCTTACTCATGTCTGGCTAGGAGAGGCGCAACCGCCCAAGGAATCCATAGCAAACTTCGTGGTAAAAACATTCCGCAACTCCCGCAATGCTCAGTTCGCCTTTTCTCCTGAATTCACGACTTGTAACAACTGTTTCAAGACAGCACGCGGACTCAGGAGTCAGTGTCCGCATTGCGAAAGTGAAAATGTCGATCACATCACGCGGGTGACAGGTTACTTCACGAAAGTATCGGGGTGGAACAAAGGCAAGAAAGCCGAATTGAAGGACCGTTACCGCTCACGGATATAGATACGGCCTTCAGGGGCATGAACCTGATGCCTCATTTGAATCCGAGCCGTTATCGCATCGTAATATCAAATGCACCTGACAAGCGGTAAATCCATTTTCAGACAACTGATCACACTTGCCTGGCCGGTCGTGCTCGCCTTCATGATGCAGACGAGCTACAACCTGGTTGATATCTTCTGGGTTGGAAAACTCGGTGCTACGGCGATCGCCGCAGTGTCGCTCGCCGGCAATTTCTTCTATGTCATTCTCGCGCTCGGACAGGTGATTGGTTCAGGTACGGTAGCGCTGGTTGCACATTCATTCGGCGCCCGCTCTACCGAACAAGCCAATAATGTAGCCAAACAGTCACTGTTGCTTGCGGTCATCGTCTCCCTTTTTATCGGAACACTAGGACTATTGTATTCCAGACAGATAATGTATTTCCTGGGCGGGAGGGAGGAAGTTCTCGCATTGAGCAGCGGATACCTACGGATTGTCTCGATCGGTTTCTTCTTTCAGCTCTTATCCTTCAGCATCAACTATATTTTCCGGGGCGCCGGCGATATGAAGATACCGATGGTCATCATGCTAATCGCTACTG
This sequence comes from bacterium, assembly GCA_041550295.1. Classification (GTDB taxonomy): domain Bacteria; phylum Hydrothermota; class Tepidihabitantia; order SM23-42; family SM23-42; genus SM23-42. The sequence goes on from JBFEPB010000021.1 coordinate 6,109, forward strand.
CCATTAATGTGGTCCTCGATCCTCTTCTAATCCTGGGCATAGGTTTCTTCCCACGGCTCGAAGTACAGGGTGCAGCGCTTGCTACAATGATCGCGAAATTTGTGAGCTTCGTCGTCGGATTCCTCATCCTTCTCAAAGGACGCTCGGGCATCAAGATCAGTTTCAACACCCCCTGGCACCTCCAGGGTATCATCGTGAAGAAGATCTTTACTGTCGGCATTCCGGTTGGAATATCCTACGGGCTAATGGCATCCAGTATCATGGTCGTGTTCGGCATCGTTGCTGCCTTCAGTGATCAGGCACTTGCAGCATTGGGAATCGGCACACGAATTTTTCAGTTCGCAAGCCTGCCGGTCGTCGGTATCGGAGTCGCAACAACGACCCTCGTCGGACAGAACCTCGGTGCGCGTGATGAAAGAGGTGCAACAAAGGCCGGGAATGTCGCTCTGATCATGAGTGTGTTGATAATGATCCTATTCAGCATACTCTTCATTGCTACCCCAGAATTCTTGAGAGCGCTGTTCACTTCGAATGTGCAAACCGTCGCCTATGGGATCGAATTCATCAACATTGTTGTCTTCTATCTGGTTTTCGTGGGCATCACCACGAGCCTGACTGGAGTATTCCGCGGCGCTGGCTACACCGTACCCCCGATGATCGCCGGAATTTTAAAAGTCTCCCTGCTTTACTCACTGGCGATATTCCTGTCGCGAACAATGCATACCGGAGTGAGCGGCGTTTGGTGGGCAATGCTGATCGCCTACGGTATTGAAAGCCTCGTTATGGTGTTATGGTACAGAACCGGAGGTTGGCGCAAGAAAGGATTGGCGCTGTTGAAGGGCCTTGCGCCAGCAGGTACGGCTGCGTCAAAATAGATTTACGGCGAGCAATCCAACCGCAACACCGAGGGCCGCACCACCGAGCACATCACTGGGATAGTGTTTCCCCAGATATATTCTCGAAAAACCGACCACTGCCGCATATATGAACATGGGTAATCTGATCTTGGGATTGTAGTGGGAGTAGATCACGGCCTGGGTGAATGCAAACGTGGTATGCCCGGAAGGAAAAGATGAGTCGATCCGGTCCGTTTCTCCGTCGGGGCGTTCACGATTCACGATCATTTTAAGAGATAATACTGTCGCAACATCGCCAACAAAACCAGCGAAGCCGCTGCGTGCTGCCTCTCTTCTATCACAAAAATATAGACCGACTGGCGGCAGTGCATCCAGACCCGGCCAAGAAACAACCTCAACGCCCTGCATGAAATAACATACAGGATCCGATTGCCAGTCCTGGCTTATCGTTTCGTAGATGCTCTGCTCGCAATCGTTCAGTGCCTGGCAACACAGAAAAAAAAGCAGCATATTTTCATTCTACAGCACAATTGTACAATGTCAAGAATGCACGCTGAGAAACGGCGAAAGATAAGAAGTTCAGAAATTGAGAGGCCAGGATGTTGAGAAACGGTGAATCGGAGCCTCGGAGAAGCGGGGAGCGAAACGATATTAACGTTATTAACGTTGCTAGCGTCTTCTCGTGCATCATCTCCGTCTCTTGACACGCACTCTATTTATTGTATAATACGCGCAGCAATAAACATGAAGGAGGATTCTGTATGCCATGCGGCAGAAAAAGAAAGAGAAAGAAAATCAAGAAACATAAGCTGAAGAAAAGACGGAAGCGGGATCGTCACAAGAAGAAGTTAAGGTAATACTATTATATAGACAATATTCGCGGCATTCGGCCGGTATCCTGCTTCATGAGTATGCCGCGTTGTGATGATTTGATGAATTCCAGAAACTCGTGCGCCTGACACGAGTTTCTTTTTTCAAGGATCTCCTTGCATTGAGCGAAACTCAGCTCTGAGTGATAGACCAACCTCACGATATACTTGATCTCTTCGATCTCCTCCCATGAGAAAAGATTGCGCAGGAGGCCAGTAGTATTCAATCCACAAACCTTGGCGCAGTTTCCACTTGCCAGCAGAAAAGGAGGGAGATCCTTGTTCAAATATGATTTTGCTCCAAGCATCGCGTATTTCCCAATGCGACAGAACTGATGAATACCTGCATGCCCGCCAATGTTGGCGAAGTCACCGACCTGTACATAACCACCTAGTTGTGCTACGCTGGATATCACTACATTGTTACCGATCACATTATTGTGGGCAACATGAACATATGTCATGATAAAATTGTTGTTGCCGATTGCCGTTTTATTGCCTTCGCCGGTCGCCCGCGAAATCGTCGCATATTCCCTTACTACATTATTGTCGCCAATGATGCAGTGGGATCGTTCACCCTTGAAATGATAGTCCTGTGGATCGACGCCGATCTGGGCGCCCGCGCTAATGTGATTGTTTTTCCCTATGACAGTACCGCTGCGGATTATAACATGGCTCCCGATCCGCGTCTCGCTCTTGATGACCACATCGTCCTCGATAATCGAAAATGGTCCTATGACCACAGATGGGTCGATCTGTGCCCTTTTACTGATCAGATATTCCACTACCCTCTTCCCTGATCCCTGCAAGGATCGTTGCTTCACAGGCGATCTCATCCTTTACCTTCGCCGTTCCGGTGACCTTAACGACTCTGCCGCGGTCCTGCAGTAGTTTCACCTCAAGGATGAGCGTGTCACCGGGTCTGACGATCTTTCTGAATCGCACCTTTTCTATCGCCATGAATAAAGGAATCGCATTCTGGCGGTTACGTAAAAGCATCACTCCTCCTGCTTGGGCAATCGCCTCGACTATCAGGACCCCTGGCATAATCGGTTCGCCCGGAAAATGCCCGGTGAAGAAATACTCATCTTCTCTCACATGCTTCTTGGCCAGGATCCTGTTTTCCTCAATTTCCATGACCTCATCAACGAAAAGGAACGGTGGACGATGGGGCAGTATCTTCATGATCTCCTTGATATCCATCACCCTCTCCTTGTCGTTATTTTCAGCATTCACGGACAAACACTCTTGTAATCTTCGAGCAACTGCACCTCTCTCTGACCACAGCCGCATCTGCCAATCTGCAGCGCGGACCGACGATGCCCATGACAATCCGAACCACCTGTCATCAGAAGACCGTTGTTCGAAGCCAATTCCTGGAGCTGCTGTTGACAGGACAGCGAATGCTCAGGATGCCAGACTTCAATACCGATCGCGCCATCTTCAATCAAACGGTTAATGAGATCCGCGTCCCCATATATACCGGGATGTGCGACCACGGCGATGCCATTCCATTCTTCAATCTTCGTTAGAAGATCTTTGGGTGCAATATTCATTTTGGGTTCGTAGTAGGGCGAATGGTAGCTCAGAAAACGGACGAACGCCTCCCTGACCGACTGCACGTATCCGCCTTCGCGTAGCGCCTCGGCAATATGCGGCCTGCCCAGAGCACTGTTCTTTGCATGTTCCTTCATACGATCGAAATCAAGCTCGATTCCATCGCGTGAAAGCCTCTCGACGATCTTCTTTGCCCTCTTCACACGATGTTCACGGAGTTTTTCCAAATATCCACGTAGTGACGTGCTTTCGCAATCTATGTAGTATGCAAGTATATGTATATCGATCAATCCGATATTTGAACTCATCTCCACCGAAGGAATAATATTAATGCCGTGATCACCGTCCTCCTTCAATTGATCCATCGCCATCACCGAATCGTGGTCTGTTATGGCAATCGTGTTAAGTCCGATCTCCCTGCAATATTGTACGATCTCGGACGGTGACAGTAATCCATCCGAACAATTAGAGTGTATGTGAAGATCTGCGTACTTCTGCTGTTCTGCGATTGCCGAGTTCAAGATTCCTTTGCCAACAGACCAAGATCCTGTGCTGTGTCATCAATAATTTTCACGTCGATCAGATCTCGTTTCAGAAGATAGCCCTCGAGCAGCGCATTGTCGCAAATCGCATTTATCGTCCTCGGTGTACCCTTTGAATAGAAGTAGATCGCCTTGAGTGCTTCCTCATCGAAAAGATTTCTAGTCCCTCCGGCAACACGAAGCCGGTGTAATATGTAATCGTAGGTTGCCTTCTCATCCAGTGTATCCAGCACGCAACGTATTGCGATGCGCTGGGATAATGGAGGATCCAGTCTCAGATGCTCCTCGGTTTCGGGCAGCCCGAAAAGAATGAAGTTCAATAACTTGCCTCTCTCCGATTCAAGATTCAGCAGCCCGCGGATCTCTTCCATTATCTCCTTACTGCGCAGCATGTTGGCCTCATCAATTAATATCACTACTTTCCTTTTTCGCTGCGAAAATTCAAGGAGACGATGATACACTGCCGTGATTATCTCAATCTTATCGTCGGAATGTTCACCGGCCTCCAGCATCAAGGCAATCTTCTTCAGAAACCACAGTGAGGTAATTTCCGAGTGGATGATAACCAGCAGCGTCGCTTCTACCTGCTGGTCGATCAATTGATCTAGCAAGCGCCGGGACAGCGTGGTCTTGCCGGTCCCGATGGCGCCAACCAACAAGGCAAGACCTTTCTCCGTATCCACTGCATGGGAAAGCTTCAGCAATGCCTTCGAGTGCTGCGGTGAGTCATAATAGAACTTCTCATCAGCCGCAAAGCTGAAAGGATGTTCTCTCAGATTATAGAATGATTCGTAACCCATGAGGATGTCACAGGTACGTAATCTTCGACTTCTTGTCTACTTTATGTTCAACCGAAGCACTTTTGTCCTTCAAACTGCCTCCTGACGCAGCCCTGCGTCTTCTCTCCAATTCATCAGTGACTGTCTGTTTCAACTTCAGTATCTTTTGATTCAATGCCTGGACTTTCTTGTCTATCCCGTATGCATTCACATACGCCTTCAGCGCGTTTTTCAGATCATTCTTTTTTTCGTAGCAGTTGCCGAGCAAGAAATGAATGCCGAAATACTCCTTACGTTCATGCCCCTCCACTGCCAGGGCCTCCAGCAAAATACGAATCGCGTCATCTACCTTTTCATAATCAAGATAGGATGCCCCGATCATCTCAAGAGCCTTCAGCTTAAGCTTCTCATCCTTTACCGCGATCTCCAGTTCCTCGATCGCTTCCTGATACAAACCCATGCCCTTGTAAGCAACACCCAGATCATAATGCGAAGTGTAATCCCCTTCCCCGATGGATTCAAATACCTCACGCCTGAACTCAGATACCAACTCCTCTATGCTCTGAATCGTCTGCGCTTTTGCCTCGCTTTGTTCGATCCTCAGAACCTCACCCAGATCGACCGTGGCGGC
>JBFEPB010000022.1:0-11292 GCA_041550295.1 bacterium
GGGACAGTCCAGTATTGTTCGATTTTACCATCGTACACCTGTTCCAAGGTGTTCAGGTGCGTTCTGCCCTGTTTTTCGCCTCTAACAAAGTAACTGCTCAGCATTTGTACCATCGTCGGTTCGCCGCCCGGCGTATCTCTGAGGTCGATTATGACGGCATCTGAATTAGCGAGGAAATTCATCACAGCAACGGCGGTTGCGCCAGCATATTCGGGATTTGAGAAGAAGTCGAGATCCAGATATCCCACATTACCTTGCAAGATCTCCACTTTTTTGAATCCAAAATTAGTCAGCCGTTCTTTTTCAGCAATTGATTTGCTTGCCTTTTCGATTTCCTCGACAGATTGACTTTTTTCGGCAGTGACGATCTTGGCCCGTTCTGGATTGTATTCGATGAAAAAGTGATTATCGTTACTGCTTTCGCGGAGATCTGCCCAGAGTGCATTGGCAAACTTGATGGGATTGTGTAGTGTGTCATAAGAACCGCTGTTGAATTTCTTGTCCAGGTGGTCTGCTATTTGTTGCGCAGCATCCCGCAACACGTATCTTTCGATGATCAAGGTCTTAACGCTTTCGATGACTGCCGTCCTGGTTTGGGAATCCATCTTCATTTCTTTTGTTTCACCCACTGCTGTTTGTGCAGCAAAGAAAAACAAAGCGATAAAAAGGTACTTGCTTCTTGGATTGTTGCGCATTGTTTTGGTACCTCCCCAGCATTTCTGTTCTATTTATTACTTATTAGTTTTTCTACGATCCCAAGAATTCTGAGCACTATGAGCACCGAGACACAGGCGATAATTGCGAGTACGTAGTAACCTGCGCCGACTGCAAGGCCGAGTCCGCTCGCGAGCCAGATCGTTGCCGCCGTGGTCAGACCGTAAACCTCGCCACGCGCGCGGATGATCGCACCGGCACCCAGAAAACCGACGCCGGTTACAACGCCCGCAACGATCCTACCCAACTCATGTGTGGCCAGACCCAGTTCAAGTCCAATCAAGATGAATATCGTCGAGCCGAGGCAGACGAGGATTATCGTACGCAGCCCGGCAGGTTTATGTTCGAGCTCACGCTCCAGACCCACCAATCCTCCTATGACTATCGAGACAGCAAGCCGCAATAGAATTGTTGTCCAATCCATGGGGTTATACTAACTTGTGAGTAGAGAATGTCAACAGGCAGAATTCAGTAACAAGGTATGCGCAGATGCTCGCGGTGGGTTGAAATGCACGACTATGTGTGTAATATTGTATGGTAGCTTGCATCCACGGGTCTGGAAGAGGATGCCGGTCCGCGATTTTGCCGGTGGTTCGACGTCGATGGTTTGATCGCTATATGTAAGGATGGATTTGAAAGGGGGTTTTATGAATGTAATTTCCAAAAAGCCATACATTGGCCTGGCACTGTTGATGCTAAGTGCAGTATGCACAAAATTGTCATTCGCGCATTGTGAAATACCTTGCGGCATTTATGATGACCAGATGCGTTTTGAGATGATCGAGGAGCACATAGCGACGATCGAAAAATCAATGAAAATGATCGTCGAGCTATCAGAAGAACCAGATCAGAACTACAACCAGATTGTGCGCTGGATTACTAACAAGGAAGACCACGCAGATCAATTACAGGAAATAGTCGCTCAATATTTCCTGACGCAAAGGATCAAGATCGCTGATATGAGCGACAAAGATGCCTACCAGAAATATGTTAGGCAGATCGTGCTGCTCCATCAAATGCTGGTGTATGCCATGAAGGCGAAACAGTCAGTCGATCTCTCAAACATTGAGCGGTTACATGCTCTCTTAGAGGATTTCGAAGGTATATATTTTGAGAAGTGAGGTCGTATCTCGTTTTTGAATTGCCCGAATACGTGACTCGTGTGAAACAGATGAACAAAGCTCTACGGAAGCCGTCCTTGCCTAGAGTGCGGCACAAAGATACGGGATATTCAGTACCTTGGCGGTCCATTCTATTTCTGCTCCCGATGTAAGGAAAGGAATGAAAGGTTGGATGCCGTGAGACGGGCCGCTCGGGTTCTATGAAAAGCAGGGTTACCGTACCCTGAGACGGACCATGGTGCGGAAGCTTTGATTTTAGGGAGATCGCTGATTTGAAAAGGAGGTCATATGGCCAGAACAAAGAATCTTAAGGAAATTCTGATCTTACTTCGTAAATACAGTCAGTTGATTGTTGACCTCGGCTATGCGGCTGTGCTGGAGGATAATCTTGAACTAGCGCAGGAGGCATTCAGGGTAAAGGTTGAGATAAAGGAACTGGATTATCAGTTGAGAAAGGAGGCACTCACTGTCGCCCGTCTATCCAGGTCTTCCAAGGAGGATATTCCCCAAATCGCCAACATACTTCAGATCGGGGTAGCGGTCAAGGAAATATCAGACGGCATCGATGATCTGATTGAGATTGCTGTCAGGAATGTGGGGGTTCATCCGATAATCAGGATAGCGTACTCCCGGAAGGACATCAGGATAACGAGGCATGTTGTAGGGGAGGGATCAAAACTCGACGGAAAGAAGCTCGAAGAAATCAAGATGGATGCTGATGCTGGATTCCGGACGATCGCTGTGCGCCGTGAGAACGAGTGGACCCTTGATCCTCCTGAAGGAAAAAAAGTACAGAGCGGTGATGTAATAATTGTTGAAGGAAGGGACATAGCAGTACGAAAGATGCAGGAATATGTCAAAGGCAAGAAAAAGGAAACGAATAAATAGGAAGATAGTTTTCGAGATCCTCCTTCAGGCAACTCCTGTCGTCATTCTCACGTCGATCGGCGAACTCTTCGCCGGTTCGATCCTGGGCAAGATGCATGCACGGCTGGATCTTATCCCCGGATTGATAATTCTTGTGCCCGCAGTGATGGGTCTCAGAGGTAATATCGGTACTGCGCTCGGGTCGAGAATATCGACTTCCCTGCATCTGGGTCTTGTGGGAAGAAGATTTTCCTTCAGCAAATTTAATTTGAATAATGTCGGCGCCGGGTTCTCACTTTCATTGATGGTGTCGATCATCATTGGTCTGTTCGCTCGGCTCGTCTGTCATATCTTCGGCCTTCCGAGTATCCCGCTGATCAATCTGCTCTTGATCGCCATTCTGGCGTCGGCAATGGCTTCATTCGTGCTCATTCCGTTCACCGTTACGCTCACCTATTTTGCATTCAACAGACGATTAGACCCGGACAATATAGTGGCTCCGATCATCGGCATGGTAGGCGATGTTATTACGGTGGCCGTAGTATTCATTGCCGCTGACATTGTCCTTCGGCTCAAGATCGATGAAGCGTGGAGCTTTGTGCTGCTGCCGGCCGTACCGATGATCATCAGGAGAATTCCTGCCCGGTACAAACTGCTGAATATCCTCAAGCAGAGTATTCCCATCCTGTTCGTCTGTACGATGCTGGGTGTTCTTGCCGGGATATATCTGCACTGGCAATATGAGAAATTCTATCTCGTACCTGGTTTGCTCATTCTGGTGCCCCAGATCATAGCAAAAGCGGGGAGTATTGGTGGGATCTTTGGTGCGCGTTTTTCGTCAGGGCTACATCTTGGGTACCTTGAACCCTACCGGCTGAATAAATATGTGATGAAGAATTTCATCGGGGCGATTGCGCTTGCACTGGTGATTTCACCACTTGTGACATTGATAACCAAGTTCGGGGCAGACCTGTTCAAAATACCAATAGTCCCGATCATGCCGCTCTTCTTCATCAACTTTTTTGCCATTGTGACGATCACGTTGATCGTCTTCTTCCTTGATTTTTTCACTGCTTCTTTATCGTACAAAATCAGGGTTGATCCATCGAACTCGGTCATACCGCTTGTGACCAGTTTGGGTGATATCGTTGGCACAGTTATCCTGGTATTAGCGATAACCATGTTTTTGTAGCACGTCACATTCCGTCCTTATTGTGCGATTCAGCAATATGCTAGTGGAGCGAAGATATGTTAAGTAGAATAGCTACGATTTTATCATCACCAGCAGCATCTTGAACCTCTTGATCGCTTTGAGTGCGTGCGGTTCTTTTGCTGGCATGATTATTATATCACCAGTTTTCAATGAATGTTTCTTGCCTGAGATAGTTATCTCTGCATCACCTTCAATCAAATAGACAAAAGCATCAAAAGGTGCGGTGTGTTCGCTCAATCCCTGGCCCTGGTCGAATGCGAAGACAGTCACCGTGCCTGTCTTCTTGTTCATAATCTCGCTGCTGACAACGGCATTCGACTGATAGTCAATTATCGTCTTCAAATCGGTTGCCACTGATAGCGGATTCTTGACTTCGTTATTATCGTGATTCATTTGTCTCTTTATATTATAGGTATGTGCGTGTGACTGTCAATCAAGCGATGCTCTGCCCGTTCTGATCCAGGATGCCCAGTCTTGCCGACCGTTCTCCGCTGCCATGACTGCAGCCGCTTCCCAATCATATTCCAGCAGGATATGTTCGACATCCCATTTCCCGTTGTCTTCGATTACAACGGCATAGCGCGCATGCGGTGATCCGGTCTGCATCACGTGCGGATGTGGTAGTTCGTCCGCATATGCAGGTAGTCCAATACTGCCCGGATCCACGGCAAGCAGGTTGTTGTGAAGCTGAACAGATCGCGGTATATGGTCGTGGCCGCACAAGAGAATTGAGCACCCTGTGTTTTCTATAATTCTACTCATGATTTCGCGGCATCGCATTACTACGCCATCATGAGGGACGTCCCAGAAAAAGTACTGTGTGTCTGAATGCGGAGAAGCATGGCAAGCAAACAGATTGCCGTCGACAATACGTGTTGACGGCAATTGATGCAACCACTCGAAATGTTTCTGTTTCAGACTCTGCTGGACGTATTGCATGGTAGGTGATGACTCGCTTCTGTCTGATGAGATTATTATGCGGTCTTCATTGCCGAGCACGGATAGGAGATTCATGCGGATCAGGATTTCGGCCGTACCTTTGGGGTCAAGTGGGCCATAGAGAGAATCCCCAAGGTTGATGATGCACTCGATGCCTTTGCGTTTTGTGTCGTCGAGCAGCCTTTCAAGTGCCCAGCGATTGCCATGGATGTCTGAAATTACTGCGTATCTTCGCATAAGTACAACAAAATAATCAACCCACGTATTCGGTCAACACTCAAATGACGGTATTTTGTGCGACTTCTTTGGTACTATCTTATCCGCTCAGCAATCCATTGCTTGAGCCATTCGCCACCAGGTATCTTATCCATCCACTCGGAAATTTTGCTGAGACCTTCATGTCTTACCATGACCAGTTCATCAAGGTTCGATGGACGGTGTGCGGTGACGTCCTCTTCATAGAGGTGCAGGGGGTAATTGTAGGTGCCGGGTAATTCCTGGATCTCGTCACGTGTAAACATAGCCAGGATGATCCCGGACAAAAGCGCTTGATGAATGAAGATAACATGGCGCTCGTCTTTGGCGTAGAGTTCGGCGAGTTCCGGTGCTCTGTAGACATCGAAGAATTTGTCATGCCATGCTTTGAACAACAGCTTGTCCGGGCGGACAACCATTATTCCGGCGTTGAAATATGGCCTTATGACATTTGAGTCTACGTGCGTGTGCATCGGGAAAACCCGTTCTTCTGGTACGTCGCAGTATGCATAGACCTGTGACCAGAACGCATCGAGAGGCGTATCATAGAGTGAACCAACATTCGTATGGTGAACCGGACGGTAACCAAGATTCTTGTCCGCACCAAGCAAGAAATCCGCAGGCTCTTTGAGAAATATCGTATTCGAACTCAGCCAGGCCAGGAGATCTGTTTTGCCCACGGCCATGGACTCGGCGATCGCCGCAGCGCGAATATCAGCCGCGAAGAAGAAGCGGGCAACTTCAAGATCGATGTCAAATGAGATCAGTTCGGCTTCCAGTGCGGCAAGTTTTTCTTTGAATGTTTCAGAGGGCTGCTTACCATAGTCCGGCACCAAGCACCAGACCGGCGCGGTTGAAAGATCACCGCCGAACTTCCGTATGCTTTCAACCAGCAGCAAGGTATTATCCTCTGACCATTGCTGGGGGTATACTACGGTTGTGAATATCATATCATCCATCATTTCCTCGGCAGCCGTCATTGAAAGGGAACTGGCAAGAAGCATGAGCAGAATGGTGCGTAGGATGCAACGGCGCCATTTCATGCTATTTCGTTGGACATACTGGCAGCACGACTTTGTCATAGATTTCATTCAGCACTAATGCGAGACCGGTGTAGATTGCAGACGAACCGCATACTATTCCTTCGTAACCCGCGATGACGCGTAATGCAGTACTATTGAATATCTCGCTGAAAGCCAGGAGGAAGAAAAGTAGCGCCAATGAGAAAAATACGAACTGGAGAGCGCGGCTTATTTTCAGCGTGCCGACAAACATGACCGATGTGAAAACGCCCCACAGAATGAAATAAGCGCCCATAGCAGCCGGTACGGGCTTAGGGGCGAGTCCAATAACCGGGAAAAGGATCAGGGCTACGAGGGAGAGCCAGAACAAACCATATGAACTGAATGCCGTGGCGCCAAACGTATTGCCTTTTCTCCACTCCATGACGCCGGCAAATACCTGCGCAAGGCCGCCGTAGAATATGCCCATTGCAAGTATCATGCTGCCGAGCCCGTATAATCCCGCATTGTGTAAATTCAAGAGCACGGTCGTCATGCCAAAGCCGAGCAGGCCGAGCGGTGCGGGATTGGCCATTGTATCCCTTATGGTTGTAACAGACTCGTTGGTTGTCAGGTTCATCTCTGCTCCTTGTCCGGAAACCCTTTGTAGCGCACCCGGTTTCAAAATAGCGGAATTCTGTAGTGACGCTATTTAGAAGATCCGGAGATATTTATCGAGTATACTCAGTGCGGGTGAATTGTCAATAATGGGTCTTGCCTACATGGTGCATTTTGATATTGACAAGTTTTACGAAATTTGTATAATTGCACTGAGTCACATGATTTGTTGATGGTACCGCAGAATATTCACGTACGGAGCCCCAACAAATATGGACTTGAAAGGAGAAAATATGGTGTATGGAAAGGTGAAATGGTTCGATAGCAGGAAAGGGTATGGATTCATCGAGAAAGAAGACGGAACCGGTGACGTTTTTGTGCATTACGCTGACATTGCGGGTGAAGGTTATCGGTCCCTTAGAGAAGGCGAGAGAGTTAAGTTTGAGATTACCCAATCCCCAAAAGGGGACAAAGCCACAAAAGTCGAACTTGCATAATATACCATAAAATGAATAAAGCCCCCGAGAGGGGGCTTTATTTTTTGTCTATCAAAATCAATCCTTGTGCCACGGCATATTCTGAAGATATTGACGAAGGTGCCCGGCGGTTCTGAATTTCCGGATTATCAGAGACCTTTTCAGACCACAGCATATCTCTTTGACTTCCTGGGGCATCTTCGTATAGCGCTTAGCGCCACCGAGGACATCGTAAAAAACACGGATAAGATTGCACACGTCGTCCCTGATGTTTTCAGCGTCAGGCGGGCCCCAGTTATACATGTCGACAAGCTTCACGATGAATGATAGGCCACGACGCTTGATAATTACATTGTCATCGTGAAGATCACCGTGATATTCACGTGCCCGGTGTATCTGTTCTACTCCAGATGCGAGGGCGTGAAGCAGGTGAAGTCCTTCAAATGGGGTGAGGTGCTTCCCCGGCTGGCGGGCCACAAAATTGCTGAGTAATTCCCCTTCTACGTATTCTGATATCATGACTGTGGTCGGTTCGCCGTACAGATTTATTCGCTCCTGTGTATGGTATTGTATCAAGATCGCGCAGTGTCGCAGTCGGTGTAATTTTCTGGCGTAAAACTTGGTGGCCCGGTTGTGCTTGTTTCTCTGGGGGAAAAAAACCTTTGCCGCTCGTTCGACGCCAGTATTTCTTTCCCTTACGCGGTATACTTCACCTTCCCATCCACTGCCCAGGGGAGAGAGAACCTCATACTTTCCGGCAATGATGCGGCCAGGCAGCAGGGTGAAGCTCTCGATACGTTGTTTTCGTTTCTTCATTATATTCGTTGAATTCCTAACTACTATATTGCCGTCTTTGAAAAAGTCAATATGTCTTCTTGTCTGAGTCCACGGTCACTGGTTGGGGCTCAGAGTTGACTCGCGGGGCTCTTCCTTTATACTGAAATGGAGGTGATTTATGCGAGTCATACATTTGAAAGAGGCGGAGAAATATGAGCCGGACAGTGGCTGGCTCCGCGCGAGTGTATGCTGCCAGAGCAATGTGTCGGTCGAATACTTTATTAAACCAGGAAAGCACTCGTCACCATTGCATGACCACCCTCAGGAGCAGGTATGTGTTGTCGTGAAGGGTAGAATGCTCGTGAGGAGCGGGGATGGTGAGGAGGCTCTGCTCGAACCAGGCGATGCCGCCCATTTTGAGCCCAACGAGCCGCACGCCATCGCCAATGCCATCGATGAAGAATCGATTGGGATCGACATATTTGTACCGGGCCGGTCCTTTGATTTCTGGTTGAGACGTAAGACCTAAGTTACCCGGCCGGACAATCGGGCTACTGAACAAAGAATTTTACGATATTTACCCTCAAGACGGTCTCCTGGTATGAGACCAATGCGTATGTATTATTTGCCACTTGCCATTGATGTGGTAGTATACTTCGGTTGCATTCCAGTGGACTTCTTTGAATGACCCCTCGGGGCTGCGAATATAGTCAATGAGGTTAAAGGTAAGCACTGCTGTTTCCCCGTGTGCCTGCACTTTCGGATTCAGCATCTTGTACCGGTCAATTTTGATCTTTCCCTCTCTCGGCGCGTAGAGTTGTCTGAGGGCTTCAATCCCATCGATTCGCTTTTCAGTTCCAGTGTCAAAATAGGTTACTTCATCGGCACTGATCTCAGTGAACCCCCAGGGGTCACCTTTGCCCCATCGATCGAGCGCTGCGCGCTCATTTGCGATAATCTCTTCTGATATTGATTCAAAGTTGTTTATTCTGTTCATTGTCTCTACCTTTTTATTTCAAAGTAATTCACTGCTTAAAGGTGCGCTCAAAACCGATGAGATTTTCGTATATTCTCAGGAGAAACGTCTCAAACTGACTGATTTCCTCGTTGCTGAATCCCTTGTAGAAAAGCCGGGTCATGTCCTGAGACAAAGCGACATAGGTCTTCTCGAACATTTTGTTTTTGTCTGTTCGTTCTATGAGAATCTTGCGGCGGTCTTGGGGACATCGTATGCGGGACAAGTGGCCGGATGACTCGAGACGGTCGATCATGCTGGTGAGGGTCGATTTGCCGAGCGATGTTTTTTCTGCTAATTCGTTTATTGGTATCCGATCCGCATGCCATAGTACGAACATGATTCTTCCTTGTGCAGGGTTAAGGTCAACACTGTTGTCTCGTAGTTTACGACTGAATATCCGTCCGGCAAGTTGATGTATCTTTGCCATGAGAAAACCGCCTTGTCGTAGATGCTTCATTTTCTCCCCTTTAGCTCGAATGCGAAAGTTTGGCTTTCATACCATCCTTTAGCTTTTACAGGGTATAAGCGAAGCACGGTATGGTCCGGGTCATGCGGTCCCTTTGGATAATAACGTTCCCATCCTTTGTGCCATAACGCTTCCTTGAGTTTGCGGTCATCGATGATTTCCATGTTTCCCGAAAGCATTAGACCGTGGAATCGATCAGGTTTGCATAAGTAAATACATACGGCCGGATTTTTTCTTATCTGAGCGATTTTTTCCGATGAAGTATTGGTCGTGAATAAGACCATGAAATCATCCTTGTGGTCTTTAAAGACATCGATCAGCTTGGGGAATTTCTGCTTGTTGCGCAGGTTGAACATACATCTAGTCTGGGGGTGTCCTTTTTCATCCAGTGTCGTAACATACGCGGCATCCGCAGATTCCAGTAGTTCAATGCTGGCTTCTTTAATGTTTATTTCGTTCATGGTGCCTCCTTACATTTATTCTATATAGTATAATACGATATCGAACTAATGTCAAGGGGTATTTTGAGGCGTGATAACAACCTTTGACAAACCTCCTGGTGTGGATATTATTGTAATATTATGAAGGGGTTTGGAGAACGTGGAAAGTAAACACATCAGAATAAGTAAGTTCCTGAGTCTAGTGCTCAGGCACAAGCCAGAGACGATTGGCCTGACATTGGACAGCGAGGGGTGGGCCGATGTAGGAGAGCTCATAAGAAGATCATTTGATGCCGGTGTTTTGCTCGACAAGCCTCTCCTGCGGCAGGTCGTTGAGGGTGGTGAGAAGAAACGGTTTTCTTTCAATGAGGACGGTTCAAGAATCCGCGCCAACTACGGACATTCGATACCAGTACGGCCTTCGGGTGAACCAGTTGAGCCGCCGGAGTTCCTTTTTCACGGCACGGCAGTGCAATATATGGAGTCCATTGAAAAGGAAGGGATTGGTCCGGGCACACGGCAATACGTGCATTTGGTGGAGGATGAGAAGACCGCTGCTCAGGTGGGACGCCGTCATGGTGATCCAGTCTTGCTCAAAGTCAGGGCGCGCCAGATGCATGAGCAAGGTTATGAATTCTACAAGACCGAGAGCGGCATCTGGTTGACAAGAGAAGTACCCAAAGATTACATAGAGATGCAGGGCGATTGAAGGCACTGCAGGGTAATTCAAGATGTTAGAGGTAATTGAGGGTAACTGAGGACAGTTGAGTTAGCCGAGGTAGATTTCCTACATTCCCTTCATTGACAAACATGTCTTAACATCTAGAATAGAAGATATGATTTACCGAGAGTTTGGCAAAACCGGTATCGAACTATCACAATTAGGTTTTGGCGCTATGAGATTTCCATTGACTGACCAGTACGACCCCACCAAAATAGATGTTCCCAAGGCCAGTCAGATGCTGCACTATGCCATCGATAATGGCGTCAATTACATAGACAGCGCATACCCATACCACCGTCAGACCAGCGAAATCTTCTTAGGCAAGGCGCTAAAAAATGGTTACCGTGACAAAGTATACCTTGGCACGAAGATGCCGGTCTGGCTGGTGAAGTCGAAAACCGATTCCATGAAATATTTTGAGGAACAATTGCGCCGCTTGCAAGACGACCGAATTGATATGTACTTTCTACATTCGCTTGGCAAGAGTAGTTGGCCGATTGTGAAAAAATACGATATTCTAGGGTTCCTGGACGATCTGCTCGGAGCCGGGAAGATCAAGTATGCGGGATTTTCATACCATGACGAATTACCTCTTTTCAAGGAGATAGTTGATGCTTATCCGTGGACGTTTTGTCTGATACAGCTGAACTATGTCGATGACAA